>DATKSH010000085.1:0-5769 GCA_035531735.1 Alphaproteobacteria bacterium | reverse complement strand
GCTGGGATCGCCGACACCCGGCAATTCGACGATGATGCGGTTGTCGCCCTGCCGCTCGATGGTCGGTTCTCGAGTGCCGGTTTCGTCGATGCGGCGGCGCACGATTTCGATCGACTGATCCATTGCCGCGCGCTCGCGCTCGGCGATCTTGGCGTCGGTCATTTTGAGGATGAAGGCGCCGCCGCTTTCGGAAACATCGAGATCGCTGTCCATCTGGCGCAAAACGGCCTGCGCCTTGTCGGCCTGCGTCGGATCGGTGAGGCGGAAATGGACCGCGCCAGCCGCCAGCGCAAGGCCGGCATAGCCGATATGCGCGTCGCGCAATGATGTGCGGCTTTCGTCGACTACGCTTTGCATGCGCTCGTCGATCACCGAGCCGGTCGCCACTTGCAGCAAAAGATAGGAACCGCCGCGCAGATCGAGGCCCAGGTTAACGGTCTGGTTGGGAAAGAAGGACGGCGTATGCGCTTGCAGCCAATCGACCGCCGGGCGGCTCAGCAGATTGGGCGCGGCGTACAACAGGCCGATCGCGCACACAACGATGATGAGGATCACTTTCCAGCGTTCGAGATAGACCATGGCTTAGTCTTTCTTGCCCGCCGCGTCGGCCGCCGGCTCAGTCTTGGCGACCAGCGATTGCACGGTGGTGCGCACGATCTTGGCCTGCACGCCATCGGCGATTTCGACGATCAGATGATCGTCGCCTTCCGGCCGCACGATCTTGCCGCAAATGCCGCCGGCGGTGACGACGCGATCGCCGCGCTTGAGCGCCTTGATCATCTTGTCTTGTTCCTGCAGCTTTTTGTTCTGCGGCCGGATGATGAGGACGTAGAAGACCAGGAAAATCAGGATCAGCGGCAGCAGCGGTCCCATCGGGCCCATCATCGAAGACAAGCCGCCCGCGTGCGGTGCAGCCGCGGGGGTATCGGCCCACGCGGTGCCGATCAGGAAATGCGCGGTATTAAGCATGAAAAACCTCTCCGGGATCACCAAGTCCCGGACTATAGCCGCATAGATGGAGGATGCAAAGGCGCCGTAAGGCGCGGCGAAAGCCTAATGCGTCTCGGTTTGCGTGGGCGGCGGGATCAGCGACATCGGCGCGCCGGTGGCGCCGCCGCTGGCCGGCGGCGCGAGGAGGCTTGGCGGCCCGGCGGCCGGGAACGACATGGCCGCCGGCGTAACCGCCGGGGCCTTCGGCGGCGCGGCCAGCGCATGGGTCGGCGCGAGGCCTTCGTCCGCCAGCACGGTTTCTTTATATTCCTGCGCCGTCAGCGGATAGCGGCTTTCGGGATCGACATTGATCAGCCGGTTGGGATCGACATCCTGTGGGTGGGCATAGCAGACCGGTTCGGCAAGCGTTTCGTAGCACCAGGATTCGTGCTGGGCGATCTGGTCCTTGGTGTCGGCGGGCGGCGGTGCGCCAGGCTTTGTTAGCCAGATGCCGGCGGTCGACGCCACCGAAGTCAAGGTCGTGGCGTTGCAGGAGGCCAGCGCCAAGGCGGCCAACGCCAGCAGAATGAAAGGCAGTGTCTTCATCGCGCCCGCTTTCGGCATTCTCCATCGACCTTGAAAATGCTAGGAATGGCCGGTTAAGGAAACTTTAAGCCCGCGTCCTTGCCATGCGTTTATCGTGCCAACTTGCAAACCGCAGCGTGATTCGTCTCGGCGGCCTTGATCGGCGCGCGTTTTTGCAGGGGCTCATCAGCAACGACATCGACTTGTGCCAGCCGGGACGGGCAATTTTTGCCGCCCTGCTGACGCCGCAAGGCAAGTTCCTGCATGATATGTTTATCGTCGATGCCGGCGAAGATTTTTTGATCGATTGCGAGGCGGCGCGGGCCGGCGACCTGCTCAAGCGATTCGCGGCGCATAAATTGCGAGCCAAGGTGACCTTGGCGGATGCGGCGGCGGAATTCAATATATGGGCCGGATTCAGTAACCGGGAGCCGGAAGCGGGAAGTAAAAATCAGCGTCATGCCCGGCCTTGTGCCGGGCATCCACGTTTTTTGTCGACTCAAGACATGGATGGCCGGGCCAAGCTCGGCCATGACGATGCCGTTAGATCAAATGATCTGGAGCAAAATCCGTCTTCTGACTTCTGCCTTCTGACTTCCGATCCCCGCTTGCCTGAACTCGGCGTACGGATGATCGTAAAAAAAGGGGTTTTGCCGCAGGGCGCACACGGCAGCTTCGCGGATTACGACCGTCATCGCCTGATGCTCGGCGTGGCGGACGACAGCCGCGATTTGATCCCCGAAAAATCGACGCTGGCGGAAGGCAATTTCGATTTGCTGAACGGCATAAGCTGGGACAAAGGCTGTTACATGGGACAGGAATTGACCGCGCGCATGCATTATCGCGGATTGGTGAAGAAGCGCCTGTTCCCGGTCGAGATCGACGGGCGACCGCCGGCGTTCGGTACGGTCATTACTTATAACGGCGAAGACATCGGCGAGATGCGAAGCTCATGCGGCGACCGTGGGCTTGCCTTGCTAAACGTCGAAAAAGCCGAAGCGGCAATGCGGGAGGGCCTTGTGCTTATGTGCGGAGAGAGCCGGTTGTGGGTTTGCCAGCCGGGATCGCGGGCATCACTAAATAAATGAATCTTTAGGAGGACGGGCGTCAGCCCGGTATATCCGCAGGAGCGGCATGGGCGGCACTTCCTCTCGCGGCGCGCCGTGATGGCGCACTCGGGGTCGCTTGGTCGTTATTCATGGCCGAGACAAGCTGGGCTAATACCGCCTCATCCTCCTCTCCCTTTCTGACACCTGGTTTTGGAGCAGCGCCGTGATTGTAGAGCAAAGCGGCGTCTCGATCATTGAGTAAACCGGCACCTTTAAAAAACAATATAGTGAGCTTGTCACCAAGTTCGGGGTTGGTTTTGTATACCTTACCGATTATCCCCGCTACACGGCGAAATTCTCCGGCCGTCGCCTTAAGCTCGGCATGCCGTTCGGCAGGGGGTTTGTTGAAAAATGTAATCCCAGCTTTTTCCGCTTGATCGAACAAAGTCCCCGTGTCGGCAAAATCTTGCCTGGTGGGAATAGTCGGCAGGTGAGTGGCAACACGTCCTGCGATTTGGTCGGCAATCTTGTCGCCATTCGGACTTTTAGCCAAAATCTTGCGGGCCAAAGCCTGGACGATGTTGTATTCTAAATATCGAACCGCGAGAAAAGTGAGGCCGCCACCCACACTAAGCACGGTAACCGCCTTGAGAAGATGGGAAAAACGAGCGACTTCCCTTACCTCATCCATCGTCAGGGCGGCTTTTTCAATGCGCCCGCCCTCGGCGACAAGGCGGCCCGTTTTTTCAATGACTCGTGCCTCACGACCGGCCATTTCTGCACCTTCGACGCCGCGTGCTCCCTCACCGGCCTCTTGCGCGCCGGCCTCAAGCTTCGTGGCAACAGCTTCACCCTTTTTTATGTCATGGGCGTCTTCCGTGGCCGCACCAACTCTTTTGGTTTCTTCAGCCTTTTTGGCAGCCTCTGCCTCCTGTTCAACTTTGCGCGCTGCGTCCGCTTTCGTGACTTCCTCGGCTTCGTGCGCTTCCCTTTCAGCTGCCTTGGCTTTCTCGGCTTCGCGCGCTTCTCTCTCGATTTTCTCGGCTACCTTAGCTTCCTCGGCTTTGCGAAAAACCTTCACAACCTTACGCACAAGCAACGCCATTTCGAGCAGAAAGCCGAAGGCGCTACCTCCTAGGGCGCCAAAATCGAAAGCGTCCGATTTCATGCGCGAGGATTCGTCGTCGAGCGGTATATGGTCGTCTTGTTGATCGTCCCCGTCCGGGTCTTCCGCCGGCGGCGGGTGATTTACCGTATGGAGCTTGTGAAGAAAATCATCGACCTCCGCGCGTTGCGCTTCGCTGAGGTTCTGCCGTACGTTGGGGCCAAGCAATTTATCGTAATCGTCCTCGGTCCATTGAGGATTCTTTTGCTCTAAACGGTCCATAAACCCGCGAAGCCGGTCGCGCATAAAAGGATCCGGTTGCGCCGTGCCGACGGCCGGCGAATTTCCGGGATCGCGCGACGACAAGCCGCCAATTTTAGTCGTGCCACGACGCATCGCGTCGAACAACACGCTATCATTGATTATCATACCGTCCGGCGCCATTTCGATCCCCGCTAATCCTTTAATCCAATCCGCCTTATTTCTTACAAATACACTTTACCACGCGAGCCGATGCGACCAAACGGTGGAATTACTATCGTCCACTATGCCTCGGCGGCTGTTAAGGAATTGTTTAGCATAGTGCCATTTAGGCCTTTGAAATTATTAGCCTATTCCATGCCGTTAAGAAAAATCCTCCGGCCTTTGCCAAAACGCAGTTTAATGTCGAGCGCGCGAGTTGGCGGCAATAAAATATCGCAAACGCCGTTTATGGCTAAGTATTTGGAGAGCAAAGCTTTTTCGGCTTTTAGTTAGGGATCGGCTAACGGAAAAGGGGCGGATTCATAAACCGGAAACTCAGGCAGCATTGCGCCGCCGCGCGCCGTCGCTTTCCGCTTCCAGCGCCGCCTGCGCCGCCGCGAGGCGGGCAATGGGGACGCGATAAGGCGAGCAAGAGACATAATCGAGGCCGATACGGTGGCAAAATTTGACCGAAGCCGGGTCGCCGCCATGTTCGCCGCAGATTCCGAGCTTGAGATCGGTACACGCCGCGCGCCCGCGCTCGGCGGCGACTTTAATCAATTCGCCGACACCTTCCTGATCCAAAGTCGCGAAGGGATCGTGGGCGAGAATATTGGCGCGGTAATAATCGGGCAAAAAACTCGCCGCATCGTCGCGGCTGAGGCCGAAAGTGGTTTGCGTCAGATCGTTGGTGCCGAAACTGAAGAATTGCGCGCTTTCGGCGATGTCGCCGGCGCGCAACGCCGCGCGCGGCAATTCGATCATGGTGCCGGTGAGATATTTTACCTGCGCGCCCGTTGATTTGGCCACTTCGCCGGCCACGCGATCGACCATCGTTTTAAGGATGTCGAATTCTTTCTTCGTGGCGATCAGTGGAATCATGATTTCCGGCGTCACGTTTTTGCCGGCTTTTTGCATTTCGGCGGCGGCGGCAAAAATCGCGCGCGCCTGCATCTCGTAAATCTCCGGATAGGAAATGCCGAGCCGGCAACCGCGATGGCCGAGCATCGGGTTGGATTCATGCAGCGCCCGCGCGCGTTGCGCCACTTTTTCGACCGGCACGCCGGCGCTCTTGGCCACTTCGCGCATCTCGGCTTCGGTTTTCGGCAAGAATTCATGCAAGGGGGGATCGAGCAAACGGATGGTGACCGGCAAGCCTTCCATGATCGTAAACAATTCGACGAAATCCTTTTTCTGCATCGGTTCCAGCTTGGCCAGCGCCTTGCGGCGGCCCGCTTCGTCCTCGGCCACGATCATCTCACGCATGGCGGTGATGCGGGACTGGTCGAAGAACATATGCTCGGTGCGGCACAGGCCGATACCCTGCGCGCCGAAGCCGCGCGCGGTCTTCGCATCGAGCGGCGTTTCGGCATTGGCGCGCACCTTGAGGCGGCGAAAACCGTCGGCCCAGCCCATAAGATTGGCGAAATCGCCGGAAAGTTCGGGTTGCACGGTCGGCACCGCGCCCAGCATGATCTCGCCGCTGCCGCCGTCGATGGTGACGATGTCGCCGGCTTTGACGGTGACATTTTTCACCGTCACTTGTTGCTTCGCGTAATCGATGTTGAGATCGCCGGCCCCCGCCACGCAAGGCCGGCCCATGCCGCGCGCGACCACCGCCGCGTGGCTGGTCATGCC
>DATKSH010000084.1:0-4684 GCA_035531735.1 Alphaproteobacteria bacterium | reverse complement strand
TGCTAGTTGCTAGTGGCTAGGTGGTCATGCCGACAGACCGTCCATTAATTTTGAGGGCATCGCTCGCCATTAGTTACGGATCGCTAGCACCTGGCACCTAGCCCCCAGCACCTAGAACGGCATCAATATATCGAACAACTGATCGCCATAGCGCGGCTGCTGGACGTCGGTGATTTCGCCCTTGCCGCCATACTCGATGCGCGCCTCGGCAATCTGGTTGTAACTAATCTGGTTGCTGGAATCGATGTCCTGCGGGCGGATGACGCCGCTGATCTTGAGCACGCGAATGTCGTAATTGACCACCACCTGCTGCGAACCTTCAATCACCAGATTGCCGTTGGGCAGCACCTGAACGATGGTGGCGGCCAGTTGCAGGTTGATCTGCTCCTGCCGGTTGATGGTGCCTTTGCCGTCGTTGGCGGTGTCGCTGCCGGCGTCCACAAGGCTGGCCGGATTGACCGCCTTCGGGAACCAGTTGTGCAAATGGCTCTCGAAGCCGAAGAAATTGGTCAGATTGGCGGTATCGGAATTCTGCCGCGAGCGCTTGGTCTCGTTCTGCAACTGCGCCTGGTCGTTGATCGTCACCAGCACCGTCAGGATATCGCCGACGCGGCTGGCGCGCTGGTCGCGGAAAAAGGCGCGCGCGCCGGTCTGCCACAGCGAGTTGGGCGACTGCACGGCAAGGGAGGGCGGCGGCATCGGCATGCTGACCGGCACATAGCCGGGCGTCTGCGTCGGGTTGGTGATCGGCGACAGGGTCGGCGCATCGCCAAGGCTGCTCAAGCGATCGAACGCGTTGCAACCGGCCAAGGCGATCACTACGGAAGCCAGCAAAACGAACCGACCGAAAATTTCGAAATGGTGGAACCGATTGGCCACGCAGACCGACCTGTCCCCCTCCCGCTCGCGGGAGGGGTTAGGGGAGGGCTCATAACGCATGGCCCGCTGTCTCTCAAATAATGCGCGCCCGGCCTTCATCTCATTGCGCCTCCGCGAATTGCTGCGGCCCCCTGACGGTGACCATGCCGGGCCCGCTGACGGTGCCCTCGATCACGCGCTGGCTTCTGTCGTTGCGCACGCGCACCGCCTCGCCGAGCGTGCCGTCCTGCAAGGCGCGGCCCTCGGCGGTGACGGTCATGAAGGACGTGGCGATCCGCATGGTCACCAAGGCGCCCTGCTTGACGAGGCGCGGAACCATCACGTCCTGTTCGCGCAAAGGCTGGCCCTCGTTGGCATCATGGCGCAATTCCTTGCCGACGAGGCGGCTTGCGTCGGTGATGACGCCGTCAAGCTGCCCTTGCGGCAACACGATCCATTGCAGGTCGTCGCCGGCCACCACGTCGCCGGCATTGAGGCGCCGCGCCGGCACCGGCACCTTCTCCATGACGGCGACGCGCCCGGTGATCGGCCGCGTGACCGGCCCCTGATCGGTCGAGGCCATGAAAGTGGCGCGGAAGCGCTGATCGGCGGGGTTGTACTGGAAATTATCGAGCGTGAAGGCGGCGGGCCGGTCGGCCGGCAAATCTATTTCCAGCGCGTGATCGTCGAAACTGACCCGGATGTCGCCATCGAGGCTGTCCTGCGCCGCCAATTGTGCCCGCACTTCCCTGGCAATATCGGCCGGCATGATCTTGTGGGCGGAAGAATTGATCACCACATGGTCGGCCAGCGAATCGGGCCGCCAGCCGAGCCGGTACTGGTGCGCGAGATAGACGAGGGTATTGGCGTTATAGGTAATGCTTTGCCCCGGCGCCGGCGCGCGCGCAATCTCGGCGGCGGCGATTTTTTGCGGCACGCCGCTGAACACGTCGGACAAACGCACCGCCGGCCCATCGATGGTCGCCATGCCCTTTAACGCGACGGCGGCATGGGCGGCAGTCGATGAAAACATGACGATCGAGAGCAGTAAAAAAAACCAAGCTATTTGAGTTTGGAGAAAATCCATAGCCAAGCCGGGCGACCGGATTCCCCTCCCCTCGTGGGAGGGGTTAGGGGTGGGGGGGTGAGGCTTGGCGAAATATTTCGGGAACAAGAACCAACGCAAGGAATGCCGATGGCCCCCCTCCCCCGGATCAAGTCCGGGGCAGGCTCTAACCCTTCCCACAAGGGAGAGGGAACACCGCCGCGCTTGTGGCGCGGCCGGCTCCATATGCCGAATGCCGAATGCCCGGTTATTCATCATCTCCCGCCTCACGTCTTCATCTGGTCGGCCGTCTGCAGCATCTGGTCGGCGGTGTTGATGACGCGCGAATTCATCTCGTAGGCGCGCTGGGCGCTGATCAAATCGGTGATCTCCGAGACGATGTCCACGTTGGAGGTTTCGAGCGAACCCTGCACCACGCTGCCGAACTGGTTGGTGCCGGGGTTGCCGGTGACGGGCGTGCCGGAGGCCTGCGTTTCCTGCAACAGATTGTCGCCGATGGCATTGAGGCCGGCGGGATCGATGAAGCTGGCCAATTGCAACTGGCCCAGCACCTGCTGGTTGGTCTGGCCCGAAATGCTCGCCATCACCTGCCCCGAAGCGTTGACATCGACGGCGGTCGCGGTCGAAGGCACCGTGATCGAGGGCAACACCAGGTAGCCCTCGGCCGTCACCAATTGCCCGGTGCTGTTCAACTGGAACGAGCCGTCGCGGCTATAGGCGACGGTGCCATCCGGCAATTGCACCTGGAAATACCCGCCGCCGTTGATGGCGAGATCGAGCGGATTGTTGGTGACGGTCAGGTTGCCCTGCGAATTGATGCGGTAGGTGGCGGCCGGCTTGACGCCGAGCCCGACCTGCAAGCCCGACGGCAACACCGTGCCGGTATCGGAAGATTGCGAGCCGACGCTGCGCAAATTCTGATAGAGCAAATCCTGGAACTCGGCGCGCGAGCTTTTAAAGCCCGTGGTCGAGAGGTTGGCGATGTTGTTGGAGATCACCTCGACGTTGAGCTGCTGGGCCTCCATGCCCGACGCGCCGATATTCAATGCCCGCATGATGGTTCTCCTTTAGGCCGTGGTCTTCGAAAGCTTGTCGATGGCTTGGTCAAGCCGCTGGTTCTGGTCGCCGATCATGTTCACCGCCTGCTCGTAGGCGCGCATGATCTTGATCATGTCGGTGATTTCCGTCACTGGCTGGACGTTGGATTGCTCGAGCGCGCCCTCGACGATGCCGGGATCTTGCACCGATTGCGGCACCTGATCGGTGGTGTAAAGCCCGCCGCCGGTCGCCTGCAGGCCCTGCTCGTTGGCGAATTTATCGACCGTCAGCTTGCCCAATTCCAGCAAGCTGGCCCCGTTATCGACGCGGGCGGTGATGTCGCCGTCGGAGGCGATGTTGATCTGAAAGGTGGTGTCGGGCACCGTGATCGGCTGGTTGCCTTGGCCGAGCACCGGGTCGCCGCTGAGGGTCACGATCTGGCCCTGCGAATTCAACTGGAACGAGCCGTTGCGGGTGTAGCGGACGCCGTCCGCCGTCTGCACCGCGAAATAGCCGTCGCCCTGCAAGGCGAGGTCGAGCGGATTGCCGGTCATCTGCACCGGGCCGTTCGAGGTGTCGCGATAGGTCGCGCCGTCGGCGACGAAAGCGGTATACTGGCCGGGAGCCGGCTGGGTCAAAAGCGTGTCGAACTGGATGGCCTCACGCTTGAAGCCGGTGGTCGAGGCGTTGGCGACGTTGTTGGCGACGATGTCCATCGCGCGCTGCAACGCCTCCTGGTTGGACATCAAGACAAGGCTTGGCGTTTCCATGATCCCTCCTTCCCGCTGCCGGCGCGCGTCAAGGGGGCAAGCGCCGGCTCCGGCCCATGCCTTGCATGGATCATGCCAACAAAAATACATTATATATCAAATGGTTGGATCGAGGCCGGCTTTGCCCGTAAGGTAAAAATGCTCGACCGCGCCGGGCATAAATTACCGGCGACCGCCCTGATACAAGAGCTCGATCACCAAGCTTTACACTTTCCATGTATCGGCTATATGGTTCCCTCAATTTGTGAAAAGAATTTTTGGAGGATATGATGTCTGGAAATCAACGTGTTGCTGACGATTTTGCCACAATTGCCAACAGACAGGCCGAAATAAATCGCGGTGAAACGGCAGCTATACAAGGTAGTAGTTCCGCGACTTCTGCCCCTCAGCCGCGGCCCCGTGCCGCCGACGACTTTGGGGTAATCAGAAAGGCAAAAGCCGACCTGAAACTGAATAGCGATGTCGCGGCCCCAAAACCATAATATCCATAAGACGCGCCTACCATCTCGAGCGGCCTCGCCCGCCTTTCGATCCGGCCGAGACGCGGCAAAGCCGTTTTGACGAACCGCCGGTTTTCAATATTTTTTCGATCTTGTAAGCCGATGCATGTAGCCATCGACCGCCATGCCCGGTATCGTCCAACATGCCATCGCTTAACAACAACTTGGCGCGGTTTGATGACTTGACACAAAAAATACCTTTCGTTTCCAATCGGTTGCTGGAAGCCCCGTTTTTTGCCGACGCGCCGGTATTTTTGCATTTCCGCGCTTACCACCCATCAATTTTAAGGACCGTCATTCCGCACAAGCGCGAGGCTCCTTCGGAGCCGAAAGCCTGCCCCGGCGAAAGCCGGGAGCGCAGATGCGGAATCCGATTTGTTTTTCATGGGGATAGAAACAAAATCGGATTCCGCAAAATTTTCTTGCACCAAAAGGTGCAAGAAAATTTTGCG
>DATKSH010000083.1:0-6507 GCA_035531735.1 Alphaproteobacteria bacterium | reverse complement strand
GATCGTTTGCTGAATTGTAATGGGGGTCATTATGCTCAATCGCGGCAATTCTCTCCGTCACCGCAACCGCGTCATCGACTAATTTTGGATCAACCGGATCGGCCATATCGAAAATCCTTGCCGTGTTAAACTCGGCTTTGCTTGCTTTAAGTATACCCCAAAACCCGCGTTTTTTTACTTTCACCAAAACCTAGCATTCCCTGCTTAAAAAGCCATTAAATGTTAAGCTTTTATTAAGCCTGCGCGGGCGGAAAAGCCTGAAAAAACCGTGATTATTGGCGATCCCGGCGTTTTTTTCGTTTTCGCGGTTTTGGCCCCAAAAGGCCACGCCCGGCTACCCGGCCTTTTGGCCGCCCCAAACCGCCGCCGTCAAAGCTTCACCACCCGTCCCGGAAACCAGTGCCGGCCTTCGCGGTCCTCGATTTCCAGTTGCCAGCAATCGGGGTCGAAGCGTGCCTGTTTTTCAAGGTAAAGCTCGGCCTCGGCTTCGGGCAGGGGGTCGGTGCGGCTGACGGGGCTCCAAACCAGTTCCTCGTCGATTCTTACTTGCGTCAAAACGCGCGCGGTGCCGTCGAGCCGGTTGACCTTGAGCAGGATGGTGCCGCTTTGCCGGTCGCCGCGCCGGCGCACGACGATGGCGACGCCTTCCCGCGCGGCGGTGCGGATCTGCGCGCCGACGAGAAGCTCGGTCGAAATTCCGTCATCCATCGATGTCGGCGGGCATATCGCCGTCGGCCGCCACGCCCCCGGCCTCGGCCCATTCGTCGAACATCACCGCCGGCGCCTTGACGTCCGCGCTGCGGTCGAGCGAAAGCGCGGTCACCGCGACCTCGCCGCGATTTAAAACCGCGCGGTCGCTGCTGTCCTTGGGGCCCGGTTCGCGGTCGTGCAGGGCCAGCCAATAATAAGCGTGCGCGCGCAAATCCTCGCGCGCCTCGACATGGATAGCGCCCAAGGTGCGTGCGTCGGGCCGCGCCCAGCGAAAGCCGCCAATCTCGTTCGCCGGCAGGTCGGGAATGTTGATCGACAGGCAAGTATCTTTACGCCAACCCTCGGCCAGGAAGTGACTGAGCACTTTCGGCGCAATCGCGCGGGCGGTGTCCCAGCGCGCGTTATCGCGGCTCACGCAATCCATGCTGATGGCGATGGAAGGCACGCCGAGCAACAGGCCGATCAGCGCCGCGCCTATGGTGCCGGACAGGTTGACATCGTCGCCAAGATTGGAGCCGGCATTGATGCCCGACAGCAACAGCGCCGGCTTTGTGTCGGCCATGAAATGGCCGAGCGCCAGCGCTACGCAATCGCCCGGCGTACCGCCGACCGCCCAGCGCCGCTCGCCGCGTGGCCATGCGCGTAGGGGATGATGCAGCGACAGGCTTTGCCCGGTGCCGCTTTCGTCGTGCTGCGGCGCCACCACCCACACTTCATGGCTCAGCGTTTCGGCGATTTCGGTCAGCGCCGCGAGGCCCGGCGCCTCGAAGCCGTCGTCGTTGGTGAGGAGAATGCGCGGAAGGCGGAGGGGATGGGGATCAGGGGTCAGCATTCAGGATTCAGGGAAATGGGAAAATTTCGGCGTTCGCACTATATTTGATAAGGAGTTTCCCGTCACCGACAGATTTTGCTTTCCTGAATGCTGAATCCCGAATGCTGAGCCCTAGGCTACGGCGCCTTCCGCCTTCCAGCTTTGCAACTTGCGATAGAGCGTGGAAGGGCTGGTTTCGAGCAGGGCGGCGGCGCGGGTAATGTCGTGGCGCGTGGCGTAAAGCGCCTTCATGACTGCGTCCTTCTCGACCAGCCATAGCGGCTTGATGTCTTCCATGGCCGGCGTCGGCGGGTCCACAAGTTCGAGATCGTCCGCGTTTTCGTTGGCCGGCAAGGGGCTGGCCGCGGCAAAGCGTTGCAGGTCGTCGGGCAACATCGCGCGTGTCACCGCCTCGCCGTCATGGAGCACCACCACGTTGTGCACGACGTTTTCCAGTTGCCGCACGTTGCCGGGCCAGTCGTAACGGCGAAACAGCGCGACGACCTCGGGCGCCAGCGCGACGAAATGCCTGTTTTCCTCGGCGCTGAACTTGGCAAGGAAATGATGGGCCAGCATCAAAAAGTCGTCCTCGCGCTCCCGCAAGGGCGGTAGATCGAGCGGGATCACGTGCAGCCGGTAATAAAGATCCTCGCGGAAGCGGCCTTCCCTGACCTCTTCCATCGGGTCGCGGTTGGTGGCCGCCACGATGCGGACATCGACGGTTTCGGCACGCGCGCTGCCGACCGGAGTCACCTCGCCGGTTTGCAGGAAGCGCAGCAATTTGACCTGCAAATCGGGTGCCATCTCGCAAATCTCGTCGAGGAACAAGGTGCCGTCCTGCGCCGCCTTGGCCGCGCCGGGCTGGTCACCAACCGCGCCGGTGAAGGCGCCCTTGACGTGCCCGAAAACCTGGCTTTCCAGCAGGTCGCGCGGGATCGCCGCGCAATTGATGGCGATGAAAGGCCTGGTGCGGCGCGGACTGGCTTTGTGGATCGCCTGCGCCGCCAGCTCCTTGCCGGTGCCGCTTTCGCCGCTGATGAAGACGCTGGCCTTGCTGGAGGCGACCGATTCGATGATGCGATAGACCGCCTGCATGGCCGGCGACTGGCCGATGAAATCCTGAAAACGGCTTTGGCCGATCACCTGCCGCAATTCGCTCACTTCCTCGATCAAGGCGCGGCGTTCGAGCGCGTTCCTGATCGTGGTGGCAAGACGCGCGGCCGGGAACGGCTTGACGATGAAATCGAAGGCGCCGGCCTTCATCGCCTCGACCGCGACATTGACCGAATTGGTGGCGGTGACGACCACCACCGGCAATTCGGGATAAAGCCGGTGTGCGTGCTTGAGAACGTCGATGCCGTTGGCGTCGGGCAGGATCAAATCCAGCACCACGGCCGCGGGAATGAACTGGTCGAGGAATTCGATGGCTTGCGCGGCGCTGGTTTCCGCCACCACCATATAGCCTTCCTGGCGCATGCATTCTTCGTAGATGCGCGCGAGAGGCAAGGCGTCCTCGACCACCAGGATGGTTTGTTCGTTAGCTTTCATCGGCATCGCGCGAATCGAGTGAGGCAATCCAAGCGTGCGACGAAAAACTTAGCGGAAGATAAAATTTTTCCCGTGCGCCCATACGTGCGCATGGAGCGGACACATTTTGCAGATGAAGGTATGCGGCTTGGGGCTCAGAACCCTTCGCGTTCCTTGCGCTTGCGCTCGACCTTGCGCTGGCGGCGCACGGATTCGGCGCGCTCGCGCGCCTTGCGCTCGGAGGGTTTTTCGTAATTGCGGCGTAATTTCATTTCGCGGAAAATGCCCTCGCGCTGCATCTTTTTCTTAAGCGCGCGCAGGGCTTGGTCGACATTATTGTCGCGGACGAGAACTTGCACGAAAGACTACCTCCTGTTGGGCCGGTTAGAAACGGTGCGTTGCTATAACATAATCAAAGGCTTAGGGGAAAGCGTTTCTTTGCGGCTGCGCGCCGCCGGCCGCCAGCCTAACACGCTGAATTTGCAGGAAAACGGAGTAACATGCGCGCATGAGACGAGGGAGAAACGGAATGAAGAAAGCCAAAAACGCAAAATCTTCGCCCGCATCCGGCAAGGACACTACGCGCCGCAAAATCCTTATCGCCATGTTGCGGCACGCGGGCTTTGACGGCTGGACGAAAACGGCTTATGCGCGCGCGCTTAAGGACGCCGGCGTTGCGCGCGGCGAGGCGGATTTGCTTCTGCCTTCGGGTCTGCGCGACGTGATCGATCTGTTCGGCGCATGGGCCGACGAGGAAATGAACAAACGCATCGCCGCCGCGCCCGGCTTCCGGCACATGCGCGTGCGCGAGAAAATCGCCTTTGCCGTGCGCGCGCGGCTCGAAGCTTTAACGCCGCACCGCGAGGCCATGCGGCGGCTTTTGTATTGGTATGCCCTGCCGACGCATATGCCGCTCGGTGTGAAGCGCCTTTATAAAACCGTCGATCGGATGTGGCGTGCGGCAGGAGATGCCTCGACCGATTTCAATTTCTATACCAAGCGCATCCTGTTGGCCGGCGTGGTCAAGGTGACGATGCTGTTCTGGCTCGACGATGACAGCGCGGGTTGCCGAAAAAGTTGGGAATTTCTCGACCGCCGCATCGGTGAGGTGCTGAAAGCCGGCAAGGCCATCAGCCTTGCGCGGGAATGGAAGCCGGCGGAGATTGTCGATTTTATTAAAAGGAAGATGGGGCGGGCGGTATAAAAGGCAACGTTATTCCGAAAAATTTTCTTTCGTCCGTTTTGTGGCCGAAAGAAAATTTTCCGGAATGACGTTTCTTATTTATTTCTTTCTGAACATATCGAGGCTGATGACCTCGCCCTTCTTTTTGTCCTTGTCTTTATCGCCGCCGCCTTTGGGCTTGGCGGATTTGCCTTTGGCTTTTTCCTCGCCGCCTTCCTTGCGGTCGGAATTGGAACTTTTCGGTGCCGCGGCATGATCCTCGATTTCGACATCCTCGCCTTCCTCGTCCTCTTCATAGGCACCGGACTGGAACTGCAAGGCAAAATTGACGGAAGGATCGGCGAAGGTAGTGATGGCCTCCAGCGGCACCCGCAGGCGCTCCTTCACGTTATTGAAGCTGAGGGTCACGATCAGGGCTTCGGCGTCGATCTTGAGGCCGAAAAACTGGTATTGCAGGACGATGGTCATTTCCTCGGGGTATTGCTTTTTCAGGTAGTCGGGGATTTCGACGCCGGCGAAATGGGTCAAAAAAGTGACGTAGAAATGATGCTCGCCCGGCAGGCCGCTCTTGGCGACGTTTTCCAGCACCTCGCGCACGACGTTGCGCAAGGCGGCTTCGATGATCAGGTCGTAGCGGAGTAAGTCTTCGGTCATGGGGAGCAGCATTTAGGGGTCAACATTCAGCATTCAGGAATAGCAAGACTTTGCGATGATGTACAATCTCGCCACAGGGGTTTCCCTGACCCCTGAATTCCGACCCCTGATCCTTGAAAAGTGGGGGGCTTCTGTTGCCCGGCGCCCCCCGGGCCGCGACTTAAGTCAAACTACCTTATTTCCGCAAAGCGGAGGTTAGGCAGCCTGAGCAAGAGTCATGTCAACGTTGTCGTTGGCATTTGTACGTATGACCCGATAACGGCGGTATCATGCCGGGCAAAAGCTGTGTCTTTACCACGCGCGTCGATCCTGTTTCGCCCCCGCCTTGCGTCGCCCTTCGGGCTATGCAGGGCAAGCCCGCCTCCTTCATTCGGAGAAAATCGGGCGTGCCCTGCGAAGTTCCCCTGTAAAGGGGAACGAAGCAGGGTGGAGGCGCCGGGTACCGCCCCCGGGTCCGCAGCGTCTATTCCACACGGCGTTTATCGCCATAGCCGGCAAGCCGGCGCCTTTTATATAGCACGGAAACCGCTAAAGAAAAGATGAGACCGATTTTCAGGCCGCATTTGAAGGGGTTAGTGGCCGATACGCTTCTCAAGCACTACCGGCCATGTGGGCGGATCGCCGGGCCGAGGCGAAATTTGCCGGCACTCTCTCGCCGCCTTCCTGCCTTGCCGTCGCCTCCTAGCACAAGCGATGCCAACCGGCGCTGCGCCGGCCGTCAAAAAGCCGCCCGCGCCCTCGCGAGGCAAAAATCTGCGCTGGTGAATCCATCTCGCCACAAATCGCCGCACCGCAAGCCTCCAATCTGATGCATCACGGCAACGCATCGCTGTTATATCGGCTTTCGGCTTTCGCATTTGTTGACATCGCGGCCATAAAGAAAAAAATAGCAACCCTGTCGAATCTCTTCTCAACCCTCAAAGCGGCCGCTGGCCGGGGAGGTGTCGATGACCGAGACATTGACCGATCTGGACCGCGGGCTTGCCCGCCTTGCCTTTGTCAACGGCATGACCAGCCTCGCCCGGCTGGAGCCGGAGGCCGGGGAGATGGAAGAGTTGGGTGACGGCGAAAGCCGGCGGAAAAAAGGCCGGGGCGGCAAAGGCCGTTTCGGCTCCGGCGGCACCAGCGCGGTATCGCTGTGGAGTATGATCGCTGGCTGGATGACCGGCCGTGGCGACAAGGGGCCGATGGTCCTCGGCCTCACCCAGCCGAGCGACGGCCATCCGCAGGAAGAAATGGTGCCCGATTTCGCTTGGTTCCGGCCCTTGGCCCACAACAACCAGACCTGGGTCCTCTACTGGCCCGAATTGACGGTTTAGCCGTTCCGGCCCCTCGACATAGCCCTTGATCTCGAACGGCTTTCGTGGCGTTTTAGGCCCATGCCCAACGCCATGCCAAAACCCTTATCCGAGCCCGTTTCCGGCTCTGTCGTCACCCGCGAGCAGGAAGCGGAGATAGACGCCCAGCGCGCGCAAAGCGCGCCGACCCGCCGCGCCACGGTGCCGGCGCTGGAGGACATCCTTTACCAGCCCCAGACAGTCCTCGATCACGGCTTCGTGCGGGTGATCGACTATATGGGCGACGACGCGGCGGTGGTGCAGGCGGCGCGCGTCTCCTACGG
>DATKSH010000082.1:0-5989 GCA_035531735.1 Alphaproteobacteria bacterium | reverse complement strand
TGAGAGAAGCACCATAGCGCCTTGAACGGAATTGCCTTTCGCCTGCATCCCCCATAGTATGCCTGTGCGCCTTCCTGCGAGCGTCCTATGCATAAACCGGCAACCCATCCCGTTCCCATCACCACCGGCCGCATGACGGGGCCCGTTCTCGGCTTCGTGGCGTTCCTGTGCCTGACATTGATCGGCGTGTCGGGCTATCTCAAGTTCCAGCTCGACCGCGCCGAGGCCGTTCTGGCCGCACCCGCCGACGCGCTGGCTGCCGATCAGGGTGCCTACGACAAGTTGCGCGGCATGCTGGGCTATAGCGGCTTCATGGGCGCGGCGCAGGATTTCCTTTCCACCGGCAACCGCACCGACCTTGCCGATATGAAGGCGCAAATCCACATGGCCGGCGCGATGATCGAGCGCTTGCCGGACAAGACGCCGCCCGAAGCGCGCCACGATCTCGAAGCGATTCTCGGTCTTTTCAAGGCCACGCTGGGCAAGGCCGAACGGTTCGGCGCCGGCGCGGCGGGGACGTATACGCAAGCCGACCTCGACCCGCTTTATGCCTCCTTGCCGATCCTTGACGCGCGGGTGGCCAGCGCGCTTGCCACCTCGCGCCTCGGCGCCGAGCAGCAGCTTAAATTATGGGCGATGCTGCTGACCTTCGTGACGTGGGCGAGCCTGGTGATCGCGGCGGCCTGCGCGGCCGGCGTTTATTTGAGCCTGCGCAGCCGGCAGGCGGCGCCGATGCGCGCCCTGGCGCAAAGCGTGCGCAACATGAGCCGCGGCGACATGCACACGCCGATCTGGGGACTCGAGCGTTCCGACATGGTCGGCGAGGTGTCGCGCGCGGTCGATCTCGCGCGCTATCATTTCAGCCAGTTGCCGGACATGTCGTTGATGAGCGAGCAGGGCCCCGTGCGCATCCGCTTCGAGGGTAACACCCGCTCCCTGTTCGAGGCGATGATGCAGCATATCGCCCGCGATTCCGAAAGCGTACGCGCGCAAGCCGCGGCGTTGGCCGACGCCATCACCCGGCAAAAGGAAGCGATCACGCATGTCGCGGCCGGCGTCGGGCAGGCGCTGGAGGACATACGCGGGGAGCGCGTGCAGGGCGAGGATGACATCCGGCGCCTGATGCAGAGCGTCAGCGGCTCGGCGCAGGGCCTGCATAAGGCGCAGGAATACGCGATGGCGCAACTGAACCGCATCACCGGCTATTTGCAGGAGCGCGCGCAGGGCTTGGCCGACCTGACCCAGATCACCGGCAAGCAGGTGGCACAGACCCTTTCGGCCATCGATCGCAGCGAGCACGATCTGCGTCTCAGCGCCGAGCAGAATCAGGAAACCGCCCAGCGCCTGTCGTCCTCGGCCGACGATCTCAACGACCGCATGGCCAGCGCCGTCGCTCTTTTGCGCGCCGGCGGCAAGGTGCTGAACGAAACCGCCGAGGCGACCCAAAGCCGCCTCAACGAGGCGGCCGATCTGCTGGAGAAAAGCGAGGAAAGCCTGCGCAAGCTGGTCGCCGAGGGCAACCATTACGCCTATGACCGCGAGGTCGGCGAAACCGCCCACGCTCTTGGTGTTTCCGCCGGCGAGGAGCATGAGCCAATGGCGGTGCGGCGGCTCAAGGCCATCGTCGCCAACCTCGAAATTGCGCAAGGCAAGCTGGACGAATGCCTGGCCCAGCAAACCCAGGCCGCCGAGGCGCGCATCGACCTTTTGACCACGCAAAGCAACAGCCTTTTGACGCAGGCCACCACCGCGGCGCAGACGTTCGCCTCCGCCGCCGACCGCTTGCGCGACGAGCAGGAACGGCTTGCGCGCAACATCGAGCAGGCGGGCAGCGCCCTCGAAGGACGGCTCGCCGAAGGCCTCGACCGGCGGCTGGCGGAATGGTCGGTGACCTTCGACCCGGTCGCAACGCAATTGGCGACGCTCGGCCAGTTGACCGACGCGCTGGGCTCGGTGGCGGCGACCCTCGGCCCGCTCAATCCGGAAGCGATTGCGGCGCAAAGCGCGGCGACCGGGACTATGCTGGCCGAGGTCAAGACCGGCTTCGAGGTGACCGCACGCAGCATCGCCCGCATCCGCGAGGAATTCCTCAATCATCTGTTGAAGCAAGGACCGGAAGGCGCCGTGGCCGCGGAGGGCCAGTGGGGGCGTATCGCTGCGCAAATCGAAGCCGCGCGCACCAGCCTCGCGCAAGCGATGACGCACGCAAACGACCGCATCGAAATGCGCCTTGCCTCCCTCGAAAAGAAAACGGCGCCGGCCGACGGATTCGCCGTTGCCGACACGCAGGATCAATTGCAGCAACAGGCGCAAGTCCTTTCCGAACTCGCCGCCGCGCTCGGCGCCATCGACGCGCATATGCAGGAGATGGAAGAGATGTTCAGGGCAGGGAGGGCGTGAGCCTTATTGCGCCGTCCATCCGCCGTCGATGCTGTAATGCGCGCCGGTGATTTGCTTCGCCGTCTCGGAACACAAAAACACCGCCAAGCCGCCGATCTCCTCCGGCGTCACGAATTGCAGCGAAGGCTGCTTTTCGCCCAGCAGTTTTTTCGAGGCCTGCTCGTTGGTGAGTTTGTCGGCGGATGCGATCGCGTCGATCTGCTTTTGCACCAGCGGCGTTAGCACCCAGCCGGGGCAAATCGCGTTGCAGGTGACGCCGGAGCCGGCGGTTTCCAGCGCCACGACTTTGGTGAGGCCGACCACGCCGTGCTTGGCCGCGACATAGGCGGCCTTGTCGGCCGAGGCGACGAGGCCGTGGGCCGAGGCGATGTTGATCATGCGGCCCCAGCCTTTGTCCCGCATCAACGGCACTGCACGGCGCATGGTGTAAAAACAGGAGGAGAGATTGGTGGCGATGATGGCGTCCCATTTCTCGACCGGGAATTTCTCGATCGGCGCGACGAACTGGATGCCGGCATTGTTGACGATGATATCGACGCTGCCGAAGGCCTTGGCGGTGGCGTCGATCATCTGATCGATTTGCTCCGGCTTGCCGACATCGGCGGGATTGAACTCCACCCGCACGCCGAAATCGGCGATTTCTTTTTTGACTTTGGCGACGGTGTCGGCGTCGGCGAAGCCGTTGAGCATGATGTTGCAGCCTTGCGCGGCCAGCGCGCGGGCGATGCCGTGGCCGATGCCGCTGGTCGAGCCGGTGACGATGGCGGATTTGCCTTTGAGCATGGGAATCTCCTTAGGTCGGTGCTTGATCAGGAAATTAGGTATCAAGGGGCTGGGGGCTAGGAATTGCGATTTAACTGCGAATCCCCAGCCCCTAGCCCCTAGCCCCTAGCCCCGAGCCCCTAGCTTCTACCATGCTCCCTTCAAAAACGTCACATGCCCCATCTTGCGGCCTTTGCGCGTTTTGGCTTTGCCATATAAATGCACGCAGGCATGGGATTTCTTGAGAAGATCGGGCCAGTGTTCGATGTCGCGGCCGAGAAGATTATGCATGACGGCACGGCTATGCGGCGCCGGGTCACCGAACGGCAAGCCGCACACCGCGCGCACCAGTTGCTCGAACTGGCTGGTGGCGCAAGCGTCGGTGGTCCAATGGCCGGAATTGTGCGGGCGTGGCGCGATCTCGTTCATGAGAATGCGATGACCGTGGGCACCGGGATTTTTCAGCACGAACATCTCGATCGCCAGCAAGCCGACTACGCCGAGTTTTTGCGCCAGCTTGCGCGCGATTTGTTGCGCCTGCCGTGCCAACGCGGGCGGGATGCGCGCGGGCGCGCGGCTTTCGGCGAGGATATGGTTGCGGTGGATATTCTCGATGGCGGGATAGGCCTCCATCGCGCCGTCGGCGCGCCGCGCCACAATCACGGAAACTTCACAGGCGAAATCGACGAAGGCTTCGAGGATACCGGCCTTGCCGCCCATTTCCTTCCATGCCTTGGCCGGATCGGTGGGGCGCGATATTTTCACTTGCCCCTTGCCGTCATAGCCCATGCGGGTCGATTTCAAAATTGCGGGCAAGGGAAAGCTTTTCATCGCCTGCGCCAGTTCGGCGGCCGAATGAATGGCTGTGAAATCGGTTGTGCCAATGCCGATTTTGCGCGCGAAGGTTTTTTCCGCGATGCGATCCTGCGCCACGCGCAAAACACCGGCAGAGGGGTAAAGCGGCGCTTTGCGAGCGACGGCCTCAAGCGCCGCGATCGGCACGTTTTCCCATTCGAGTGTCACCACATCGACGGCGCCGGCAAATTTTTGCAAAGCTGCGCGGTCGTCCCATGCCGCGCGCGTATGCAAGGGGGTGACCTGCAAGGCCGGCTCGTCCTTGCCGGGACAAAAAATATGCGTTTGGTAGCCGAGCCTAGCTGCGGCCAGCGCCGTCATGCGCGCCAGTTGCCCACCGCCCAATATGCCGATGATTGAGCCGGGCGGGAGCGTTTTCATTTCCGCTTCGCGCGCACGTTTTTGGGTTTTTGCGCGACCGAGGCGGTTTGCGCCGCGCGCCAGTTGCGCCAGGCTTGCGCCAGGTTTTTATCCTGCAAGGCGAGGATCGAGATCGCCAGCAAGCCGGCATTGGTCGCGCCGGCTTTTCCAATCGCCAGCGTGCCGACCGGCACGCCGGCCGGCATTTGCGCGATCGACAACAGGCTATCCATGCCCTTCAGGGTTTTGCTCTCCACTGGCACGCCGAGGACAGGCACGGTGGTGAGCGAGGCCAGCATGCCGGGCAAATGCGCCGCGCCGCCGGCGCCGGCAATGATCGCTTGCAAGCCGCGCGGCCCGGCCGAAAGCGCGTAGGAAAAAAGCCGTTGCGGCGTGCGGTGGGCCGAGACGATCAAGGCCTCGAACGGCACGCCGAATCCTTGCAGCACGGCGGCGGCATGCTGCATGGTTTCCCAATCGGATTGGCTGCCCATGGCGATGCCGACCAAGGGTTTTTTTGCGGATTTCCTTGTGCCGCGTGGCATGGGCAAGCCTCCCGTTTGCGTCATCCCGGCGAAAGCGGCGATCCATTGTTCTTCGATTCGATAAAATGGATGCCCACCGAAGCCTGCCCCCGCGCAGGCGGGGGCGAGCATGACGCCGTTTCTTTACCCGATTTTCCATCGCGCCGATAGAGACTTGTTGTCCGGCGCGGATCGCGGCAATACTCGCTCGTTGCAACCCGCGCGGAGCGTCGTCAATGGACAAGCTGCCCGATCCGGCCACCGATTGGTTGGCCGACGCGCCACTCGATCCCGAGCAACGGCACATCTGGGATCATATGCGCGCCGAGTTGGTGGCCGCGCGCGAAAAGATTCGCGATTTGGAGGCGCGGGTGCGGCTTCTGGAGCGCCAGCCGCCGGACGAGGAAAAACAATCCATTCTCACGCGGCCCGAATTCAACCGCGAGGTCGCGCGCATGCTGGCGTTCGACGAGCGTTACGGTGGAACCTCCAGCGTGCTTTATTTCGATTTCGAGGGGCTCGAAAAAATCGCCGCCCAGCACGGCAAGGCGGTGGCCAACGCCGCCGTGCGCGAGATCAGCGACCAGCTGATGAAATGCGTACGCGGATCCGACATCGTCGGGCGCCTTGCGGTGGACGAGTTCGGCGTTTTGCTGGTGCGTTGCGACAGTTCGCATGCGTGGAAAAAAGGCGAGCAATTGTCGGCCCAGCTTTACGAGGCGCTGGCCGAAGTGCATGGCTGCAAGCTCGGCGTTGCCATCAGCTATGGCGCTTATACCTTCCGCGAGAACGAAGATGTCGGCCGCGGCCTCAAGGAAGCCGCGCAGGTGCTGACCAAGGCCAAGGGCGGGTTGTAAAATAAATGCCAGACGGCCTGTAAGCCGGGTTCTGTACCCCGCCGGTAAAACGCATGAAGCATCCGATCTTCCCGGCTGCTCGCCTGCGTTTTACAGACGGGGCGATGACCATTCATCTGGGGCGTTCGTTGCCGAACGCCTCACGCGACCAACCCGTGTGCCGCTCGCCGGGAGAAACGGCGACCCGCCCGTGCCGAAGCGCGGACGGGTGAACACACCTATGCGGTCTTG
>DATKSH010000081.1:0-3349 GCA_035531735.1 Alphaproteobacteria bacterium | reverse complement strand
GTCCTCCCCTTGGGAACCCACTTCCCAGTTACACTTTCATCCGCAATCTCGCGCATAAACCTATCGGCATCATGTTGGGCATGATGATCCAATTCGAGTTCATCGCCCTTTCTGATAATACCTTTTTCGCGCGCCAATGCTGCCCGTGTGTTTCCGTCATAAACACGATATTGAGTTAGCGCAGGCAGCAAAATCTGTTTTGAAGATACCGTTTTTTGTCCTGAAAGTTGCTGATAAGCTCTTATCGTTACATGTGCCAAACGCACGGCGGCGTCGTTTGCACTTTTTGCCTTCAAATCCCTCACAGTTAACCGAAAATTCCCATTCTCAGAAAGTACAGCGATACCCGGTATCTCGTTGCCAGATACAGAAACATCGGATTGCGCGCTGACAGGGGATTTTGCCGTTGCCACTTTTTCTATTTTTGGCACGAAGGCGAACTTATCGTTAGCCCAGCGAAGCACCCTCACGCGGATTTCTGGGTCTTCCACCGCGGTTAGTGCAGCGTTAATTGCATTGATTGCCTCAACTTCAGGATCTTTCATCCGACTCCTCCATTTATGCTAAAGCATATACACAAGCATAAGCAAAGAGTCAAATCGAATAAATCCCCCACTCAAACAATGGATGGAGCACCAACATGGACAAACCCAACTACAAACGCTTCCAAGCCCTCATGAACAGGGATCGGCCTGATAATCCGGTGACTGAAGAAGAGGCTGCACAGGCATTTCATAACTTGGCAGAGTTCGTAATTACGCTGATCGAAATAAACGACCGAGTTAAGCTAGTGCCAATTAAAGGCGAAAAAAATGAAGGCGAGTTCAAAAAGTAATTACCCGCACCTTAAAAAGCATCCTAACCGCTTGAAACAATTGAGTTCAAACTGTCCACTAGGGGTTGGTTCCAATATCTTGGAATCATTCACAAAAAAATATGGCGTGCCCGGCAGGATTCGAACCTGCGACCTGCTGCTTAGAAGGCAGCTGCTCTATCCAGCTGAGCTACGGGCACAATTGGGGCTAGGGGCTAGCAGATCGGGAATATTTGAAAATCCTGTCAAATCAGCGAGCACATTCCCTAGCAACTAGCGGCCAGCACCTAGTCACTTCTTCTCTCCTCATCCTCCGGGCGCGTGATGCGGAAATTGTCGAGGTAATTGCGTGGGCGCACGCGGCGCGCGGCCGGTTCCTCGATTGCGTAGTCCCATCCCTGCTTGCGCGCGAAAGCCACGGCTTCCTCGATCGTGCGAAAACGAAGACGCTGGCGCATCTCGCTCATGGTGTCGCCGGCGCTGACCCAGCCCATCAAGGGCTCGGGCGGGCGGGCGGTGAAAGCCTCCGGCTCGGCCAGCCATTCATGGGTGAGCGCGCGGCCCGACTGTGCCGCTGTCTTGGCCGGCTTATAGATGCGAACGCGCATGGTCTTTTTCCTCGACAAAGTCCGTTCTTGGGTCCGCCCGTATAGCTCGCGCAGCGAGCGAGGGCTGGTCGGGGCGGCGTGATTCGAACACGCGACCCTCTGCTCCCAAAGCAGATGCGCTACCAGACTGCGCTACGCCCCGTCCATCCCCAAGGGGATAACCAAAACCCGCCTTTTGGGCAACCACACACTCGCACGGGAACCTGAATCGATGGTTAAGGCTGTTTGCCGAAGGCCGGGTAAAGCACCTTGTCGCCGGGCTTAATGCCGTCCTTGACCGCGATCCCGCCGCCAATTTCGATCACCCCACGCACCGCCTCGCCGGAGGGAATGATCGTCGTATCAAGCGGCTTGGCATGGACGATTTTTACCACCGTGCCGTCACCGCGCACGAACAGCATATCGAGCGGGATAGTGGTATTCTTCATCCACATATAAACCATCTGGTCGGGATCAAACAGAAACAGCATGCCGGCGTCAGGCGCCAGTGAACGGCGGAACATCAGGCCATAGGCGGCTTGCACCCGCGTGGTCGCGAGCTCGACATGAAAAGGCACCACTTGGCCATTTTGCAGCTTTATCGAAAGCTCGGCGCGCGGAAAGCTCGGCGGATGCGCCGGCGGCGAGCCATCGGCGAAAGGCGCATGCAGCCATAGAACAATCGCCAGCGCCACCGGCACGGCGATCCACAGCCATTCTTTCCAACGCGGAGCGGGCGTATTCATGATGCGATTCCTTGCGCCGCCGGGTTTTTGAGTGGCGCGGCATCCGCGACTCTGAGGGGATCGTGCGAACAATATCTTAATTATTAATTTATTAACCGCTATGGCCAAAATTCGATCTTGGGCTAAAGTGAACCCATGCGGGCAAGAGGTTCCATGCGGCGGTGCGGCCTGATCTTGGCGCTCGGCGCCATTCTAATGATCGTGGGGTGGTCGCCGGCGCGCGGGCAGGATGTCTTGGTGCCGCAAGATAACGGCAACACGCCGGCGCCGACGCCCGACCTCGGCTTCAGCCCTGCCACGCCTTCCGGCAGCGCAGCCCATTCTGCTAAAACGCAACAAGGCGGAACCGATGCCGGCACAACCGGCTCTGCGGAAACGCCGACGCCTTTATTGCCTTCCGGCAACGGCGATACGGGCACGGCGCCGGCAGCCGCTCCCACCATCGGCGACTACAGCCCGACCCCGCCTCCCATGGCGGCGCATATCGCGGGCATGTTACCGGGCATTCCGACCCAAATCATCAAAATGCCGGGCGCACAATCCTCGCTCGACCCCTCGCTGCCCGAAAAACTCGACATCGACGTGGCCGGCCATTATGTCTGGGGGCCGGTGGATGTCGCCGCCGTCCATGGTCGCCTCGGCATTCCGCCGGATCAAGTCGCGGCCCATTGCCAATTGGCGGTCGGCGGCTTTGCGACCAGCAGCGCCGGAACCTATTCCATCGGCGTCGGCCAAGGGCCGCAAACCGGGTTTAGCTATGCCGGCAAGCTGACCGCCGTCAACCTGGCCCCGCATGCGCTTTGCGACATGGGGCCGTTGCCGCCCTATGCCGGCTATGTCATGCAATATGGCGACAAATACGATGTGATGCTGATGCAGGTGCCGTGCCCGCCGCCGCAGGACCGCGACGTCCAGCGAGTGATCTTTCACTATGCCGGCAACGGCAAGGGCTCTTGCGCCTATCAGTGAGCAGCTTGCGTAGCAGGCGCCGCGGACATAGCCGCCGCTTTCGGACTCCAGCGCAACGCACCGTCCTGAATGCGGGCGAGAAAATTCAGCACCTTCTTCTGGGTCAACGGCGTGTAAACGTCGTTATGGCCGGCATCGGGCACCCATAAGGCTTCCTTGGGTTCGTTGGCCGCCGCATAGAGACGGCGACCGAATTTAATCGGGATCACGCGGTCGATCATGCCGTGCATCAG
>DATKSH010000080.1:0-6572 GCA_035531735.1 Alphaproteobacteria bacterium | reverse complement strand
GTGCGCGACATCAGCCTGACCAACCGCAGCCTGCCGCAAGTGTCGCCGCCGATCGCCGGCGGCCCGTTCCAGCCGACCTTGGCCGAAGCGGTGCAACATTGGGTCGACGGCCGGCTGCGCGCGACCGGCGCCTCGGGACAGGCGATCGTCATCATCCGCGACATCGAATTGACCTCGCGGCCAATACCGACGGCGGAGGGCATGTCGAGCTGGTTCAAGCGCCAGCAGGGCAGCCGCTATCTCGGCCGCATCGCGGTCGAGATCGACGCGCACGGTTCGCCCGGCTTCGCCATCGCCAGCGCCGAGGCCCATCGCGCCGTCAGCCTGCCGGAAAACCCGACCGAAGACGAGGAGCAGGAGGCTTACGACCAATTGCTCGAAGGCTTGATGGCCGATCTTAACCGCAACCTCGAGCGCAGCATCGACCGCCATATGCAGGATTTCCTCGTCAATGCGCCGGCCCTGCCGCAGGCCGCGCCCGCACCGTCGATGATGCCATCCGCGCCCTAGCCGTCTTATCGTGCGGTTTTCTGCTGACAATGCCCGAATGATCGGCTTTGATGCCGGCATGACGGACGTTTCCCTGCTGCCGCCGAAACAGCATCGCGCGCGCCTGATCGCGCTGGCGCTGATGGGTGCCGCGCCGTTCGCGTTCGGCGCGCTGGCGATCTGGCTGGGGCAAGACGCCAATTGGGATTTACGCAATTACCATTGGTATAACGCCTATGCCTTCCTGCATTGGCGCTATGGCTTCGATGTCCTGCCCTCGCAGATGCCGTGGTTTTACAACCCGCTGCTCGACGTGCCGTATTACCTGCTGGCGAGCCATGTGCCGGCCAAGGTGGCGGCCTATGCGCTCGGCTTCGTGCAGGGACTTAATTTCATTTTGTTGTTCATGCTGGCCTATGTTGCGCTCAAGCCGTTCAACGCGTGGGGCAAGGTGGGTGTGTGCGCGGCGCTGGCCGCGCTCGGCATGCTGGGCGGCGGCGGCATCGCCCTTTTCGGCACCACCTTCTATGACAACGTCACTAGTCTAGGCCTTTTTCTGTCGGCCTTGCTGCTTTTATGCCGGTTTGATGAATTGACGGCCGCGCCGTTGCGCCGCGCTTTTTGGCCGGCCGTGCTCGCCGGCTTGCCGGCTGGGCTTATGATGGGGTTCAAGCTTCCCTGCGTGGTGTTTTGCCTCGGGTTTTGTTTGGGGATCTTGGCGGCGGCACCGTCGCGGCGCGGATTGTTGGTGGCTTTCGCTTTCGGGATCGGCATCCTGCTGGGCGTGGCGATCAGCGATGGCTGGTGGATGCTTTACCTGCAAACCCATTTCGGCAGCCCGCTGTTTCCCTATTTCAACGAGTTCTTCCGCTCGCCGCTGCTGCCGCCGATCGATTTGCGCGACGCCCAATTCGTCCCGCATGGCTGGCGCGATATTGTGCTGTTCCCATATCTTTTTGCCAAGAATCCCATTTTGGTCGGCGAAACGGCGTGGCGCGACTGGCGCATTCCGATCCTTTATGTCCTCGTGCCGCTTGCGGTTGCCCTGCGCCTTTCGATTGGCGGCAAAAAACCGGCGCCGTTGGCGCAACCTTATGCCACGCGCTATGTGCTGGCCGCCGCCGCGGTCACTTATGTCGCGTGGCTGTTCCTGTTTTCGATTTATCGCTACCTGGTGCCGCTTGAAATGCTGGCGCCTTTATTGATCGTGCTGGCGGCCGATCTGTTGCCGTTCGGTTTATACGCCCGCGCCGGCCTCGCGGCGGTGTTGCTGATCGTGGTTGCGCTTTCGGTGCAGCCCGGCAATTGGGGCCGGCGCACGCCGTGGCTTCAACACGCCGTCGAGGCGCAAATTCCGCCCCTGCCGGATTCCAAAAACCTGATGATCCTGATGGCCGGCATCGAGCCTTACGCGCATCTTATTCCCGAATTCCCGCCCGCCATTCCCTTCGTGCGCATCGAAAGCAACCTGACGGTGCTGGCGCCGGGCGCGCCGCCGATTGCAACGCCCGCGCTTAACGATATAATCCGCGCGCGGATCGCGGCGCATAAGGGGCCTTTGATGCTTTTGATGCCGTCATGGCAATTGGCGGACGGCGACGACGCGCTGGCCCGCTTCGGCCTCAAGCGTCAAACACCTTGCCAAACCGTGATCGACCGGCTTTATAACGACAGCGAGCTTGCCTTGTGCCCCGTGATCGGTGCCAGGAAATCCTGAGCGATGCGTGCGCTGGCCTCGCAATTCGTCAAGTTCGGCATCGTCGGCGCGGCCGGCTTTCTGGTCGATGTCGCGGTGCTTATGTTTTGCATGAAAATATTCGGCATGGGACCTTATGGCGGGCGGCTGATTTCGTTTTTCGTCGCCGCCACCATGACGTGGATCGGCAATCGGCTGTTCACCTTTCGCGGCTTGGGCGGCGGCAAGGCGCATATCCAGTGGGCCAAATTCGTCAGTGTTTCGGGCGGCGGCTTCGTCCTTAATTACGGCGCCTATGCCGCCCTTGTCGCCTCGGTGCCTTTGGTGCATGCCCATCCGCCGCTCGGCGTGGCGGCCGGTTCCATCGCCGGCATGTTCTTCAATTTCTTCATGGCGCGAAGGCACGTTTTTCGCTAGGTTTTGCGGGGTTTCCGCCGCTTGAAATTTTCCCCGCCCTGCCTACATCTTTGAAACGGCCCTCTGCGGGCATCCCGGTTGGTAAATAAATGCTGAATCTGGAAAAATTCACCGAACGTTCCAAGGGCTTTTTGCAGGCCGCGCAGATGGGCGCGGTCAATAAGCATCATCAGGCGGTTCTGCCCGAGCATCTTTTGAAGGCGTTGCTTGACGATAGCGAGGGCATGGCGGCCGGCCTGATCCGTGCGGCGGGCGGCGATCCGCAGAAGGCGTTGCGCGCGACGGATGCCGCGCTCGGCAAAATTCCCCAAGTCTATGCGCAGGGCTCCGCCGACACTTTGCGTTCAACGCCCGAATTCGTGCGCCTGCTGTCCGCGGCCGACGAGATCGCCAAGAAGGCCGGCGACAGCTACGTCACCGCCGAGCGGTTGTTGCTGGCGATTGCGCTGGCGGCCGGCGGCGGCGCGCAGAAAATTCTCGCCGACGCCGGCCTCACAGCCGAAGCGCTCAACCGCGCCATTAATGATATGCGCGGCGGTCGCAAGGCCGACAGCGCCAATGCCGAGCAAGGCTACGACGCGCTGAAAAAATACGCGCGCGACCTGACCGAGGCGGCCAAAGCCGGCAAGCTCGATCCCGTCATCGGCCGCGACGAGGAAATCCGCCGCACGATTCAAGTGCTGGCGCGCCGCACCAAGAACAACCCCGTCCTCATCGGCGAACCCGGCGTCGGCAAGACCGCCATCGTCGAGGGCTTGGCGCAACGCATCATTCGCGGCGACGTGCCGGAAAGCCTCAAGGAAAAACGCCTGCTGTCGCTCGATCTCGGCGCGCTGGTCGCCGGCGCCAAATACCGCGGCGAGTTTGAGGAGCGCTTGAAGGCCGTGCTGCAGGAAATTTCCGCCGCCAGCGGCGAGATTATCGTTTTCATCGATGAGCTTCATACGCTGGTCGGCGCGGGGAAAACCGATGGCGCGATGGACGCGTCCAACATGCTGAAACCGGCGCTTGCACGCGGCGAATTGCATTGCGTTGGCGCCACCACGCTTAACGAATACCGCCAATATATCGAAAAAGACGCTGCTCTCGCGCGGCGTTTCCAGCCGGTGTTCGTCAGCCAGCCCTCGGTCGAAGACACCATTTCCATTTTGCGCGGCCTCAAGGAAAAATACGAATTGCATCACGGCGTGCGCATTACGGACGGCGCGCTGGTCGCCGCCGCCACGCTGTCCAATCGTTATATCACCGATCGTTTTTTGCCCGACAAGGCGATCGATTTGATCGACGAAGCCGCCGCGCGCCTGCGCATGGAAGTGGACAGCAAGCCGGAAGAAATCGACGAGCTCGACCGCCGCATTATCCAGCTTAAAATCGAGCGCGAGGCGTTGCGCAAAGAGGCCGATCCCGGCGCGCAGGACCGTTTGGCGCGGCTGGAAAAGGAATTGGCCGGGCTGGAAATGGAATCGGCCGATCTCACCGCGCGCTGGAAAGCCGAGAAAGAAAAACTGCACAGTGCCCAGAAGCTGAAGGAGCAGATCGAAAAGGCGCGCGCCGAACTGGAGCAGGCGCAAAGGAAGGGCGATTTCACCCGCGCCGGCGAATTGACTTATGGCATCATTCCCGATCTCGAAAGGAAACTGGCCGCCGCGCAAAAGGATACCCATAACGCGATGCTCGACGAGGTGGTGAAAGACGGCGACATCGCCTCCGTCGTCAGCCGCTGGACCGGCATTCCCGTGGACAAGATGCTGGAAGGCGAGCGCGACAAATTGCTCAAAATGGAAGAACAATTGAGAAAGCGCGTGATCGGGCAGGACGAAGCGATGGTCGCGGTCGCCAATGCCGTGCGCCGTGCGCGCGCCGGGCTGCAGGATCCCAACCGCCCCATCGGTTCGTTTTTATTCCTCGGCCCGACGGGCGTCGGCAAGACGGAATTGACCAAGGCGCTGGCCGCCTTTTTGTTCGACAGCGACTCCGCGATGGTGCGCATCGATATGTCGGAATATATGGAAAAACATTCGGTGGCTCGTCTTATTGGAGCGCCGCCCGGCTATGTCGGTTATGAGGAAGGCGGCGCCCTGACCGAAGCCGTGCGCCGCCGTCCGTATCAGGTCGTTTTGTTCGACGAAGTCGAAAAGGCGCACCCGGACGTTTTCAACGTGCTGTTGCAGGTCTTGGACGACGGGCGTTTGACCGACGGGCAGGGGCGCACGGTCGATTTCCGCAACACGCTGATCGTCTTGACGTCCAATCTCGGCGCCGATGTCATCGCGCAGGATGCCGGCGCGGAACTTGCGCCGCGCACACGCGATCAGGTGCTGGAAGTGGTGCGCCAGCATTTCCGGCCGGAATTCCTCAACCGGCTCGACGAGATTTTGATTTTCCGCCGCTTGAGCCGCGACAATATGGCGTTGATCGTCGATGTGCAGCTTGGCCATTTGCGCAAGCTTTTGGCCGAGCACAAGATCGCGCTGGAAATGAGCAAAGAAGCGCTCGCGTGGCTGGCCGAGGCCGGCTACGACCCGGTCTATGGCGCGCGGCCCCTGAAGCGCGTGATCCAGCGCACCCTGCAAAATCCGCTGGCGCAGGACATCCTTGCCGGCAAAATCATGGACGGCCAGACCGTCACGGTCGATGCCGGCAAGGACGGCCTTGTCATTGCGGCGAAAACAGCGCGGGCGGCGTAGAAACCTTTACCTGTTGAACTCGTCGCATGGAGGCCGATGATTCGGCGCCAACGCCGGTCGTTTTGCCGGATGGCCGAGAATATCGAGGCCGTTGCGGAAGAAATCGCCGAAAAGCTCCCCGAACATCATCAGCCATTGCATCCAGTTTTTCCTTGCCGGCCGCGTGGGCGCGGGAGCGGTGGGTTCGAGGTTTGGCATTTTTGTCTCCTTCCGGTTGTGCCCCGTGCGGAGCGGTTGCTAATCGCCATAAGGCTCGTCGAAATAGATCAGAAGGCCGAGGCCGTGCCCGCGCCAGCTCAGCGGCCACTCGCCCTCGGCCTTGGGCTTGCGCGCGCGCGCCCCGCTTTTGGATTTCGCGGCCCGCAGGATGACCTTGGTGCGGGATCCCGTGCCTTTCTTTTTCTTTTTCGCCGCCTGTGTTCGATCGTTTTTCATAGTGCAATTGCAACACAGTTTCATTCGCAGGCCCAGATTTCCCGGCCTCGCGCCGCGCGCAACGAAAAACATTTTTTAGTTTCGGGTGATGGCGCTCACAGCTTTCCGCCCGGCCTGTGATATAGGTCACAGAACACAACGACGGCGGAGGCTTGACGATGCGGAAGAAAAGAGGGTTAGCCGGCGTTTTCGGCGATTTCCGGCGCCGCGATGCTGGCAAGGCCCAGCCGGTCGATGAGCAGGATATCCTCGCCTTCCAGCGCGATATAACCGCAGCCGACGAAGGCCTTCAGTTGCTTGTTGACGCTTTCGCGCGAGCCGGCCAGGAAATTGCCGAGGTCCGATTGGGTGAGGCCGGCGCGGATCACCGTCTGGCCGGCTTGCTCGGTACCGTATTTGTCGGCGAGATAGAGCAAAAGATAGGCCAGCCGCGCCGGCAGGCTTTCAAGGGCGCACATTTCCAGCGTATGCGTGTAGCGCAGCATGCGGTTGCACAGCATCTTGATGACGGCGTACATCGCCTCGGGATACTGGAATAAAACCGGCAAGAAATCGTCGCGCTCGACGACAAGGAACGTTGTGTCTTCGTCGGCAATGGCGTCGGCCGCGCGCGGCAAACCGTCGAGCAAGGAACGTTCGCCGAAAATCTCGCCGCGTTCGACGATGCTGAGCAGCATTTGCTTGCCATCCGGCGCGCGCACGCATTCGCGCACGCGCCCGGCGAGAATGGCGGCGAACCATGGCCCGTCTTCGCCGCGCCGGAAAATCACATCGCCGGCCTTGCAGCTTCGGGTTTCGCTGGCGTTATAGAAGCGCGAGCGGATCGGCGGCGGGAAAAAACCGAACAA
>DATKSH010000079.1:0-5039 GCA_035531735.1 Alphaproteobacteria bacterium | reverse complement strand
CCGATGACCTGAACACCCCGCAGGCAATCGCCTCCATGCATGAACTGGCCAACAGAATTTTTCATGAAGAAGATATAGAAAAAATGGACAGGCTTAAAGCCGATCTGCTTGCTGCCGGGGCAATTGTTGGTCTTCTCCAACAATCTCCCGAAGCATGGTTCAAAGGACAACCGCCGGATAGCGCCGGCCCATCGAATTCAGAGATCGACAAGCAAATCGCCGCCCGCATCGCCGCGCGCAAAAGCAAGGATTTTACCGAAGCGGATCGGATCAGGGGCGCCCTCGCCGCGCAGGGCGTCATTCTTGAGGATGGGCCGGGCGGCACGACGTGGCGAAGGCAGTAAAGCTATTCCGCATCCACGCGGGAACGCGGCGCCGGCGCGCCGCGCAACAACCCCTCGGCGCTTAAATCCTCGTCGATGTCGGGCCAATGGATGCCGTGACCGCCGCCGGCGATTTGCCAGTTGGCGCGTTGCTGGGGCGTCGCCTTGAACAAGCGCGGATACCATGCAAGCGGCACACTCACCGTCCGGCCGTCGGTCAGATCGACAGTCAGGCGCTCCGCGTCAAAGCGCACGTTTGCGATGCTTAAATCGCCACTATGTGTCGAAATGTCCACGCCACGCCTCCAAAAATTCGGCTCGATGAGCCGAAACAAGCCGGAAAAGCTCGTTCAATTCCTTCGCATTATACCCGAAATCGCGCGCCAAGGCGACCGGCGAAAGCCAGAATTTGGCGGATTTATCTCCTTGATCGATATGGATATGCGGTGGTTCGTTGGGCTCGTGGCTTTAGAAATAAAACCGATAACCCTGATGGCGGAGAACCGTCGGCATCGAACATCAAAACGGTATCTCGTCGTTCAGTTCCGGGGCCGAGCCGCCCATGCCGCCGCCGGAGGAGATCGAGGGGCCGCTGTCGTCGCTCATCGAGGGGCTGTTGCCGTTGGCGCCGGAGCCCGCGCCGTTGCGGCCGTCGAGCATCGTCAAGGTGCTGCTGAAATTGCGCAGCACGACTTCGGTCGAGTAACGCTCCTTGCCTTCCTTGTCGGTGTATTTGCGGGTTTCGAGCTGGCCCTCGACATAGACCTTGGCGCCTTTCTTCAAATAACGCTCCACCACGCCGATCAATCCTTCGTTGAAGATCGAAACGCGATGCCATTCGGTTTTTTCCTTGCGCTCGCCGCTGGTCTTGTCCTTCCAGCTTTCCGAGGTCGCGAGGTTGAGATGCGCGACGCGCCCGCCGTTCTGGAACGCGCGGATTTCGGGATCGCGGCCCAGATTGCCGACGAGGATCACCTTGTTGACGCTGCCCGCCATGTCACTGCTCCTTTATGCCGAAGTTGGTCGTGCGTTGATTCCGGTTGCGAAATGTGGCCCGGAAGGCTTTCCGAGTCGAGTCCGTTATGGCAGAGAAATGGGAACAAAACAAGTACAATGATCGGGCCTTGGGCCAACGCAGTCCAGCGCCAAAGATTACGCTATGGCATAACGCCTGATGCGCGAGCGACGGGCATGCGGCGGACGATCGGCGCGCGATCCGGCAGTAAAAAGCGGTTTGACTTTCGGGCGTTGCCCGGTATCGCCCTCGATCACTTCGGCTATGGCTCCCGGCACGATAGCCAGCATCGTGCGATAACTGCCCGGCCCGGCATGCAGAAAAAGCTCCGTCATATCGGGCGACCTGAAACGGCACCAGCCGTCAGGGCCGGTTCTTTCCTCAACCGAAATAAATTTGAGATTTTTGTATTTCATGGCCGTAACATAATTCCACGAAACCCGATTTAAAAGGACCGCCGGTTAGAACGAAACAGGTACAAAAAGACTCGCTTTTTATGTGGCAAATCCCCATATTCCCACCATGCCCAACACCATCCATGTCCGCGGCGCGCGGGAACATAATTTAAAAAATGTCGACGTGGAGATGCCGCGCGACCGGCTGGTGGTCATTACCGGCCTTTCGGGTTCCGGCAAATCCTCGCTCGCCTTCGACACCATCTATGCCGAGGGGCAAAGGCGCTATGTCGAAAGCCTTTCGGCCTATGCGCGGCAGTTCCTCGAGATGATGCAAAAGCCGGATGTGGACAGCATCGATGGCCTCAGCCCGGCCATTTCCATCGAACAGAAAACCACCTCGCGTAATCCGCGCTCGACCGTCGGCACGGTGACCGAGATTTACGACTATATGCGCCTTCTGTTCGCGCGCGTCGGCGTGCCCTATTCGCCGGCCACGGGTCTCCCCATTGAAAGCCAGACGGTTTCGCAAATGGCGGATCGCATTTTGGCGATGCCGGAGGGAACGAAACTCATGCTCCTCGCGCCCATCGTGCGCGGCCGCAAGGGCGAATACAGGAAGGAATTGCACGATCTGCGCAAGCAGGGTTTCCAGCGCGTGAAAATCGACGGCACCGTTTACGACATCGAGGACGCGCCGGCGCTGAATAAAAAACTCAAGCATGACATTTCCGTGGTGGTGGATCGCCTCGTCGTAAAACCCGATCTCGGCCATCGCCTGCCGGATTCCATCGAAACCGCCTTGCGCCTGGCGGACGGGATTATGGTGGCGGAGATCATGGGGACAGGCGATGCGGCAGCGTCCCCCTCCCCTCGTGGGAGGGGTCAGGGGAGAGGGAGTGAGGCTCGACGCAATGTTTCAGAAATAAAATCAGACGTCAGGCATGCGGAGGGCCCCCCACCCCAACCCTCCCCACAAGGGGGAGGGGGTTCCTCCGATCCTCGCGGCAACCTCATCACATTCTCCTCCAAATTCGCGTGCCCCGTCTCCGGCTTCACCATCGACGAGATCGAACCACGCCTGTTTTCGTTCAACAATCCCTATGGCGCCTGCCCGTCCTGCGACGGACTCGGCGAAAAACTCACTTTCGATCCGGCACTGGTGATACCGGACGAAAACCTGAGCCTCAACGGGGGCGCGATTGCGCCGTGGCGCAGCATCACCTCGTCTTTTTATGCGCAGACTTTGGAAGCCCTCGCGCGCGCCTATAAGGCCAGCCTCAACGAGCCGTGGAAAAAACTCGATAAAAATTTTCGCAACGCGGTTCTCAACGGCACCGGCGAGCGCGAAATCACCTTCCATTACGAACGGCACAAAACCACCAAGCCGTTCGAAGGCGTATTGCCCAATCTCGAACGCCGCTGGAAGGAAACCGAAAGCCAATGGCGGCGCGAGGATTTGAGCCGCTTCCAATCGGCGCAGCCCTGCGAGGCGTGCCACGGCTTGCGCCTCAAGCCCGAAGCGCTGGCCGTCAAGATCGCCGGCAAAAATATCAGCGAAACGGCGGGGTTTTCGATCAAATCAGCCGGCCAATGGTTCGCCGATTTGCCGAAACACCTGACGCCGAAGCAGCGCGAGATTGCCGCGCGCATTCTAAAGGAAATCAACGAGCGACTCGGCTTCCTGAATAACGTGGGACTTGAATATCTCACCCTAAGCCGCGCGTCCGGCACGCTTTCGGGCGGCGAGAGCCAGCGTATTCGTTTGGCCTCGCAAATCGGCTCCGGCCTGACCGGCGTGCTTTATGTTCTCGACGAGCCGAGCATCGGCCTGCATCAACGCGACAACGACCGTTTGCTATCAACGCTGGTGCGTCTTCGCGATCTCGGCAACACCGTTCTCGTCGTCGAACACGACGAAGACGCCATCCGCCACGCCGATTACCTGATCGACATGGGGCCGGGCGCGGGCATGCATGGCGGCGAGATCGTGGCCGAGGGCACGCCGGCCGAAGTCCAGAAATCGAAAAAAAGCCTGACGGCACAATATCTGCGCGGCGAGCGGCACATTCCCCTGCCCGCCCTGCGGCGTACAGGACACAGGGGCCAATTCCTCGAAATCATCGGCGCGCGCGAGAACAATCTAAAAAACCTGCGCGTGAAATTCCCGCTCGGCACTTTTACCTGCGTGACCGGCGTTTCCGGCGGCGGCAAATCGACGCTCGTGATCGAGACTTTATATAAAACCCTTGCCCGCAAACTCAACAACGCGCGCGAAATCGCGGGCGCGCATGACGCGATCAAGGGCACCGAGCTGATCGACAAAATCGTCGACATCGATCAATCCCCCATCGGCCGCACGCCGCGATCAAATCCGGCCACTTATACCGGCGCTTTCACGCCGATCCGCGACTGGTTCACGGGCTTGCCCGAAGCCAAGGCGCGCGGCTATGCGCCGGGGCGTTTTTCGTTCAACGTGAAAGGCGGGCGCTGCGAAGCGTGCGAAGGCGATGGCGTCATCAAGATCGAGATGCATTTTTTGCCGGATGTTTATGTCACCTGCGACACTTGCCACGGCAAGCGCTATAATCGTGAAACTTTAGAGGTGAAATACCGCGACAAAAGCATCGCCGACGTTTTGGACATGACGGTCGAGGAAGGCGCGGAATTCTTCAAGGCGGTGCCGGCGATCCGCGACCGCCTCACGACCCTCGACCGCGTCGGCCTCGGCTATATCAAGATCGGCCAGTCGGCGACCACCCTTTCGGGCGGCGAGGCGCAGCGCGTGAAGCTGGCCAAGGAACTGGCGCGCAAAGCTACCGGCAAGACTCTTTATATATTGGACGAGCCGACCACCGGATTACATTTCGAGGATGTGCGCAAATTGCTGGAAGTGCTTCAGGCCCTCGTGGATCAGGGCAACACCGTGATCGTGATCGAGCACAATCTCGAAGTCATCAAGACGGCCGATTACATCATCGATTTGGGCCCCGAAGGCGGCGATGCCGGCGGCGAGATCGTCGCATCGGGAACACCCGAGGATATTTGCCGGGCGAAAGGAAGCTATACCGGCAAATATCTGGCGGCGTATCTGGAAGAAAAAACCGAAAGACGAAAGAAATCGGCTTGAATGAGCAACAGCCTGATTATGAAAGTATAAGGTGTTTGCCGGCCCGCATGTTTTGATAGTATTCCAGCCAAGAGCGGCCCGGATCACTCGGTTTCCAGTTACTTTCAGGAACATCTGCCGGTCCGTCCGGTAATTTTGCATTAGAAAGCATTCCAATTCTTAAAGTACCTCTATCT
>DATKSH010000078.1:0-10692 GCA_035531735.1 Alphaproteobacteria bacterium | reverse complement strand
TGGGTCATACGCCTGATAAGTGCCGTCCGCACCATCCGTGCCGAATTGAACGTACCTCCGGCCGCCAAGGTTCAATTACAATTGAAAGATGCCGGCGAGGAAAGTCGCGCGCGGTTGGAACGGCATGAAGCGTTGATCTTGCGCCTCGCCCGCATCGCCGCCATCACCCATGTCGAAATGGCACCCAAAGGCGCGGCCCAAGCAGTGCTTGACGAAGCGACGATCATCCTCCCCCTCGCCGATGTCATCGATCTCGATCAGGAACGCGCGCGCCTGAAAAAAGAAAGTGAGAAATGGGCGGCCGAGATCAAGAGGCTCGAAAGCAAGCTCGGCAACGAAAGTTTCGTCGAGCGCGCGCCGCCCGAAGTGGTCGAGGAACAGCGCGAACGAAAAAAAGAAGCAGAAACGATGCTGGCCAAATTGCAGGCCGCGCAAAAGAGTTTGTCGGCGTGAACTGGACAAAAACAATAGTGAAGATGTTCAACCACGGGCGTCACCCTGGCGAAAGCCGGGGCCCAGTCAAATTCTCCACACGTGCGGGATTTAGCCAAGGCCATTTGGACGGCCTTGACGTTAAGGCTCTCTGGATCCCGGCTTTCGCCGGGATGACGCTTCTTGTGATGTTTGCGCTCTATTCGACCCCGGTTATCGCGGCGGATAAGGCCGCCGCCAAATCCCCCAAGCTCGACCCCGCTTTGTGCCAAAACCTGGTCGAGTATCAGGAACCGCCGGGCGTGGAATATCAACCCGGCGTCGATGCCGACGGCAACCCGGTCGCGCCGGCGGATTTACCGGGCCAGCAGCAAATTCAATTGCCGAAGAAAATCGAAATCCCGTTGACCATTTCGCTGGCCAAGGCCGTCGGCCTCGACACCACGCAATATCCCTATAACCAGCTTGGCCCCGGCACGGAAATGAAGCTCGGCACCATCACGGTCGAAGGGCGCAAGGTTCTGTTCAACGGCAAGCCTCTCGCCGATCCGCAGCAGGCGAAACTCTCCGCCCTGTGCCAAAAACAATGGGGCGTGCATGGGCCGTGAGCGAACGCAAAGAATCCTTTGACAGCGTCCATTCCGTTCTTCTAGTCTCAAAATATGCAGGGCTTTTCCGCATATATCACGTTTTCTGCCGTCATCCCGGCGCCGGTCCCGCCGCGCGTGTAAGCGCGCGCATCATTCTTTCCCCCTCGACAATTGGTCCATTTATCGCCGCTTCGAAAAGCGGTAGGTAGGATTGTCCATCTCAGGCCGGCCGCGCGCCTTGCTGCGCCGCCGCAAAGGAAAGACCATGAAACAGCTTTACCTCGACGCCGCCGCCGTCGCCGATTTGGTCCGCGCGACCGGAATTGAAAGTTTCCTCAAGGACCTCGCGCGCTGCATCGAGGAAGATTATCGCCGCTGGCCGGAATTCACCAAGTCGGCGCGCCTCGCGGTTTATTACCCCGACGGTTTGAACGAATTGATGCCGACCGCCGACAATAAATATTTCGCGTTCAAATTCGTCAATGCCCATCCAAAAAACATTACGAAGGGCCTGTCGAACGTGGTCGCGTTCGGCGCGTTGGCCGAAACCTCGACCGGCTATCCGCTGCTGCTCAGCGAGATGACCCTCACCACCGCCCTGCGTACCGCCGCCACATCGGCGCTGGCGGCGAAATATATGGCGCGTAAAAACAGCCGCACGATGGCGATCATCGGCAACGGCGCGCAAAGCGAGTTCCAGGCGCTGGCCTTCAAGGCGTTGCTCGGCATCGAGGAAATTCGCGCCTTCGACATCGACCGCGCCGCCACCGGCAAGCTGATCCGCAATCTCGCGCCGCTCGGTAACAGCCTCAGGGTTTCCGCCGCCAAATCGACGCGGGAAGCGGTGGCCGGCGCCGACATCGTGACCACCGAAACGGCCGACAAGGCCAGGGCCGTGATCCTGACGCCGGAGATGATCGCGCCCGGCATGCACATCAACGCCATCGGCGGCGATTGCCCCGGCAAGACCGAATTGCCGCCGGAGGTGTTGCGCATGGCGACGCGCGTGGTGGTCGAATACGAACCGCAAACGCGCCATGAAGGCGACATCCAGCAAATGCCGCGCGATTTCCCGGTCGTCGAATTGTGGCGCGTCATCACCGGGGCCGAGACCGGCCGCCGCGACGACGGCGACATCACGTTGTTCGATTCGGTCGGTTTCGCGCTGGAGGATTTCTCGGCGCTGCGCTGCCTTTACGACACGGCCAGGGTGCGTGGCATAGGAAAACAAATCGACCTGATCCCGGAACTCGCCGATCCGCGCGATCTTTACGCGCTGATTAAATCCTGAATCCTGCTTGAGGATAGCTTTATGCAAACCATCCCTTTCGACCACTTCGTCGCCGTCGAATTGCGCGCCGGCACCGTCACACGCGCCGAGGAATTTCCCGAAGCGCGCAAGCCGGCCTTCAAATTATGGGTCGATTTCGGGCCGGAAATCGGCGTGAAGCAGACTTCCGCCCAAATCGCCGCCCATTACACGCCCGATAAACTAGTGGGGCGGCAGGTGGTCGGCTGCCTCAATCTCGGCGAAAAGAAAATCGCCGGCTTCGCCTCGCAATTCCTCTGCACCGGCTTTCCCGACGAGGCCGGCGCGGTGGTCCTGATAAGCCCCGATAAGCCGGTGCCGAACGGCGCCAAATTGTTCTAGCCGCCATGGACAAACCGGCGGATTTGCGGCTAAAGTCGCGCATCTTTCGCGTCAGGACCAAGCATGCGCCTCAGCCAGCTTTTTACCCACACCAGCAAGGAAACCAACAAGAACGAAGTTAGCCGCAACGCGCAGCTTTTGACACGCGCCGGCTATGTCCATCGCCTGATGGCCGGCGTTTATCAATATCTGCCGCTGGGCCTGCGCGTTTTGACCAAGATCGAAGACATCATCCGCGAGGAAATGAACGCCGTCGGCGGGCAGGAAATTTTGATGCCGTCCCTGCACCCGCGCGAAAACTGGGAGCGCACCGGCCGCTGGCAAAAAGTCGATGTGCTTTACAAATTGAGCAGCGAGCAGGGCGGCAAGGGCGAACCCGATCTCGCTCTCGGCCCCACGCATGAAGAAACCGTCACGCCTTTGGTCGCCGCCTTCGTGCAGTCCTACCGCGATTTGCCGATTGCCGCCTATCAAATCCAGACCAAGTTCCGCAACGAGCCGCGGCCCAAATCCGGCCTGCTGCGCGGGCGCGAATTCCGTATGAAGGACATGTATTCGTTCCATGTCGATCAGGCCGATCTTGACGCCTTTTATGACCGCGCCGCCAAGGCCTATATGAACGTCTACGCGCGCTGCGGCGTCGGCGACCGCACATTGATGACCTTTGCCTCCGGCGGTATTTTTTCCAAATATTCGCACGAGTTCCAGACGTTGACGCCCTATGGCGAGGACGCGATCTTCCCGGTGCCCGGCACCAACCTCGCCATCAACAAGGAAATCATCGACGACAGGGACGCGCTGCGCGACATCATCCCCCATTATAAACCCGGAGACGAAGTCAAATTGGTCGAAGAAAAAGCCATCGAAGTCGGCAATATTTTCAAGCTCGGTACCCGCTTCGCCGATGCATTCAACCTTACATTCACCGATCGCGACGGTAAAATGCAAAAGCCGGTGATGGGATGTTATGGCCTTGGGCCAAGTCGCCTCCTCGGCACCATCGCCGAATGTTTGAGCGACGATAAGGGCCTCATATGGCCGGAAAGCGTGGCGCCTTACCGTGTTGGCCTCGTCAATCTCAAGGCCGGCAACGCGCAAACCGATAAGGCCTGCAACGACATCTATGTCAAATTGGCGCAAGCCGGTATCGAGGCGCTCTATGACGACCGCGACGCTAGCGCCGGCGTCAAATTCGCCGACATGGATTTACTCGGGATTCCCTGGCACGTCGTGGTCGGCCCGCGCGGGCTCGAAAAAGACCTCGTCGAACTCAAAAACCGCGCCACCGGCGAGAAGCAGGAATTAAGTGTCGAGAGCACGTTGGCCAAGCTGACCAAGAAAGGCTAAGCGATGATCTTCTCCCCCTTCGAACGCATGGTGGCGATGCGGTATCTGCGCGCGAAGCGGCAGGAGGGATTCGTGTCGGTGATCGCGTGGTTTTCGCTGATCGGCATCGCCATCGGCGTGGCCACCCTGATCGTCGTCATGTCGGTGATGAACGGCTTCCGGCACGATTTGTTCCAGCGCATCCTCGGCCTCAACGGTCATATCAACGTCTATGCGATGGACGGCAACCTTGTGAATTACCAGCCGGTGCTGGAACGCATCGAGAAAGTGCCCGGCGTGCTGTCGGTCTCGCCGACCGTCGAGGCGCAGGCGCTGGTGGCCAAGAACGGCGCCGCCAACGGCGTTTATGTGCGCGGCGTGGCGCCGGAGGCGTTCCGTCATCGCCCGACCGTCGCCAATCACATCGTCGTCGGCTCGCTGCAAAATTTCGGCGGCGACCAGATTGCCATCGGCATCCGCCTTGCCGACCGGCTCGGCGTCACGGTCGGCGATTCCATCACGCTTATTTCGCCGCAAAGCAAAACCACGGTGTTCGGCGCGGCGCCGCGCATGCGCGCCTATAAAATTGCCGCCATTTTCGACGTCGGCATGTATGAATACGACAACAATTTCGTCTTCATGCCGCTGCCGGCCGCGCAAATCTTCTTCATGATGGGGCAGGGGGTTTCGTCGCTGGAAATCTTCGTTTCCAATCCGATGGATTTGCATCAGGCGACGATGAATTTAGTTGCCGCGCTCGATGCGCCCGGCATGCCGCGCATGCGGCTCCTGGACTGGAAACAGAACAACGCCAGCTTCGTCAACGCGCTTCAAACCGAAAGCAGCGTGATGTTTTTGATTTTGACGCTGATCATCGTGGTGGCGGCCTTCAACATCATCTCGTCGCTCATCATGCTGGTGAAAGACAAGACCCGCGACATCGCGATTTTGCGCACCATGGGCGCCACACGCGGGATGATCATGCGGATTTTCTTTTTGAACGGCGCCCTGATCGGCATCGTCGGCACCTTTCTCGGCTTGCTGCTCGGCATCGCCATCGCCACGCATCTGGAAGACGTGCGCCAATGGATCCAGCATTTCACCCATACCGATTTGTTCTCGCCGGAAATTTATTTTCTCACCCACCTGCCTTCCATCGTCGATTGGCACGAGGTGGTGCGCGTCGCCGCGATGGCGCTCGGCCTTTCGTTCCTCGCCACGCTTTATCCCGCCTGGCGCGCGGCCAAGCTCGACCCGGTCGAGGCCTTGCGGTATGAGTGAACATTCGACGCAAGGACGGTTTCCTCTCCCCTTGAGGGAGAGGAAGCAAAAACTTGGCTTTAGTTCCGCCAAAGGCGGGACTAAAGCCTTAGTTTTTGCAGGTGAGGGGGTGTGCTTTTTGCGCGATACCCCCTCACCAAGAAAATCTAAGCGAATTTCCGAAAAAGGAAATTCGCTAAGATTTTCTATCCTCTCCCTCAAGGGGAGAGGAGCATGACCACCCCCGTCCTCGAACTGCGCGGCATCGTCCGCACCTTCCGGCAGGAAGGCGGCGATCTCGAAATCCTGCGCGGCTGCTCCCTCAAGGTCGGCGCGGGAGAGCCGGTGGCGCTTATCGGCCCTTCCGGTTCCGGCAAATCGACGCTTTTGCAAATCGCCGGCCTTCTGGAGCGCGCCGACGGCGGTTCCATCGTTATCAACGGAAGTGATGCGAGCGCGCTCGACGATAAAGGCCGCACGGCTCTGCGCCGCGAGGCCATCGGCTTCGTCTATCAATACCATCATTTGCTGCCGGAATTCTCGGCGCTCGAAAACGTCGTATTGCCGCAAATGATCGCCGGCGCCGCGCGCGCCGAGGCGCACAAACGCGCGGCGGAATTATTGACGATGGTCGGCCTTGCCAATCGCGCCAATCATCGCCCCGCGCGGCTTTCCGGCGGCGAGCAGCAGCGCGTGGCCCTCGCCCGCGCCCTTGCCAACAAACCCAAAATCCTGATCGCCGACGAGCCGACCGGCAATCTCGATCCTCACACCGCCGCGCACGTGTTCGGGATTTTGCAGGATCTTGTCCACGCGCAAAATCTCGCGCTCCTGATGGCGACCCATAACCACGAACTTGCCCGCCGCACGGGACGCGTGGTGGAGATCAGGGACGGGCTGCTGGCGGCGATATAGGAACAAAAATCCGGGTTGGTTTCCGCGCGTGTACTTCCGTAGAGCGGAAGAAGTCGTTCGGTGGGACGAGTTGCCTATCGCCCCTTGAATGCACGTAATAAGACATCATCGCGCCCATGAGCGCCGGCGTTAGCGCCATTGTCGATGCCATTGCAACTTTGCAAACAATAGAAGCCTTTTTCCAATTTTTAAGCGCTTCCAGCTTGGCAGCGATCAGCATCGAAGATGCCGATTGAACGGCAAAGGGAACCGCGAGCCATGCCGAGTCCCGATACATGAAGAAAAAAGCCGGAGCCGATGACAGCCCGCAAATGACGACTGTCCATGGAAACTCGCCATGGTTTCTTCTGCGCCGGCGAGAATGTGGCCGCGGCGGCCGCGGCGGTCGAGTCGTATCGTTGGGGGTATTATCCAGAAAACCGCGCCCGTCAAATGGCATGAAAATTTCCAATCATATTTTTGTCAATGGGTGCGGTAGAATTACTTTTGAAACCGGTTTAGGGTTTCTAAAAGGATATGCCCCTATTTTCGTTTTCTTCGGGATTGCTTGATGAGCGGCGACGGGAATCATCGGGCGAACATGTAGCGGTCTGTTAAGCGCAGCCGTTTGTACGGACTGTCCTTGCTGCGCGGTTAGAAAATATAGGGTCGTCCCGCCGCCAATAGCAATGACGCCGAGACCAGCAGCAACGACGCCGGCGTGACGCATGCGTCTTGCGCTCCGAAAAGCAAAAGTAATTTGTTGCGAAGCGTTCCGCATGGTGACATCGGCACGGGTACGGGTATTGCGCGCCGTTTCGACAATTTGCATGCCACCGATTTCCCAAAGCAACGACAAGGGCAAATCCGCTCCCATGCTGGTTTTCATCGTAAAGCCGACGATAAAATCCGCCCATTGCAGCGCTTGCCCGGCGGCAGATAGCTTGCGATCCGGCATCGCGGATTTCGGTAATTGCGATTCGTCCATGGTTGCGCATGGTATCATAAGCGCGCCGTAATGTCGCGGGCAGGGAAGGATGGCCAAGAGCAGCTTAAGTATATGATACAAATAGAATTTTTTGGGATTTTGTCCTTGGCCGTTCGCACTTGCAATGCTACTTTTCCCAACCATTTTTAACCCGCTGATTCCGCCCGCCAGAGCGCGCGAAAAAGCCGCCAAAAAGGCCATGAAAACGTGACCGAAACCGCCAATCCGTCGCCGCCCGCGCCGCCCTCCGACATCACGCCCGTCACCATCGAAGAGGAGATGCGCCGCTCCTATCTCGATTACGCGATGAGCGTGATCGTGGCGCGCGCGTTGCCCGACGTGCGCGACGGGCTCAAGCCGGTTCATCGCCGCATCCTTTATGCCATGAAGGAAGGGGGCTACGACAGCGGCAAGCCCTATAAAAAATCCGCCCGCATCGTCGGCGACGTGATGGGTAAATATCACCCGCACGGCGACAGCGCGATTTACGACGCGATGGTGCGCATGGCGCAGGATTTCTCCATGCGCCTGCCGCTCATCGACGGCCAAGGCAATTTCGGCTCGATGGACGGCGATAACCCGGCCGCCATGCGTTACACGGAAGCGCGGCTCGCCAAATCGGCCGAGGCGTTGCTGGAGGACATCGACAAGAATACCGTCGATTTCCATGCCAATTACGATGAATCGACGCACGAACCCGATGTCCTGCCCGCGCGTTACCCGAATTTGCTGGCCAATGGCGCCGGCGGCATCGCCGTCGGCATGGCGACCAACATTCCGCCGCACAATCTCGGCGAGGTGATCGACGCCTGCCTCGCGATGATCGAAAATCCCGACGTCACGCTCGACGAATTGATCGAGATCGTGCCGGGCCCCGATTTCCCGACCGGCGGCCTCATCATGGGCCGCGCCGGCTGCCGCGCCGCCGCCTATACCGGCCGCGGCTCGGTCACCATGCGCGCACGCCATACCATCGAGGAAACGCGCAAGGACCGTTGCGCCATCGTGTTCAGCGAAATTCCCTATCAGGTGAACAAGGAAAACCTCATCAAGCGCATCGCCGAATGCGTCAACGAGAAAATCATCGATGGCATTTCGGACGTCAACGACCATTCGGACCGCGACGGCGTGCGCGTCACCATCGACCTCAAGCGCGACGCGATGCCGGACGTGGTGCTGAACCAGTTGTTCGCCCACACGGCGCTGCAAAGCAATTTTTCGGTCAATATGCTGGCGCTCAACGCCGGCAAGCCGGAATTGATGAACCTGCGGCAGGTGATCGCCGCCTTCGTCGCTTTCCGCGAGAAGGTCATCACCCGCCGCACTGAATTCGAGCTTGGCGAGGCCCGCAACCGCGCGCATGTGCTGCTCGGCCTCGCGGTCGCGGTCGCCAATATCGACGAGGTCATCGCGCTCATCAGGAAGGCCAAGGATCCCGCCATCGCGAAACAGGAATTGCTGGCGCGCGATTGGCCGGCGAAAAACGTCGCGCCGCTGGTGGCCCTCGTCGATGAAAACGCGCAATTGAAAGACGGCGCCTATAAAATGACCGAGACGCAGGCCAAGGCCATCCTGGATTTGCGCCTGCATCGCCTGACCGGATTGGAGCGCGACAAGATCGCCGGCGATTTGCAGGAAGTCGTCGCGGCGATCAAGGATTACCTCGACATCCTCGCCAAGCGCGAGCGCATCTTCAAGATTATGTCCGACGAATTGCGCGAAATCCGCGAGAAATTCGCCACACCGCGCAAAACCACGATCGAGGAACGCGAAGACGAAACCGACATCGAGGATTTGATCCAGCGCGAAGACATGGTCGTCACCGTCAGCCATGCCGGCTATGTCAAGCGCGTGCCGCTTTCGACCTACCGCGCGCAACGGCGCGGCGGCAAGGGCCGCACCGGCATGAGCACCAAGGACGAGGATTTCGTCAGCGATATTTTCATCGCCAGCACCCACACACCGATGCTGTTTTTTTCCACGCTCGGCCGGGTTTACAAGCTGAAGGTCTATAAATTGCCCTTGGGCAATCCGCAGGCCAAAGGCAAGGCTTTGGTTAATCTCCTGCCGCTGTCGCAGGGCGAAACCATCACCGCGACGCTGCATTTGCCGGAAGACGAAGCGAGTTGGGACAAGCTCAACGTCATGTTTGCGACCTCGGCCGGCACCGTGCGCCGCAATCAGTTGTCCGATTTCTCCAATGTGCGCCCGTCCGGCATCATCGCCATGAAGCTGGAGGAAGGCGACAAGCTGATCGCCGTCCATACCTGCACCGAAGCCGACGACGTGCTGCTGGCCTCGAAGCTCGGCAAGGCCATTCGCTTTGCGGTCGGCGACGTGCGCGTGTTTTCGGGGCGCACCTCCGTCGGTGTGCGCGGCATTAGGCTGGCCGCAAAAGATGAACTGATCTCGATGTCGATCTTGCGCCATGTCGAAGCCAGCGCGGAAGAACGCGTCGCCTATATAAGGCAAGCGAATGCCGCGCGCCGCGCGGCGGGTGAGGCGGACGAAGCAACCAATGGTAACGGCGAAAGCAACGGCGACGAGGAGGAAACCTCGACCACCATCACGCTCTCGCCCGAACGCTTCGCCGAACTGGGCGGGCAGGAAGAATTTTTGCTCACTGTGTCGGAACGCGGCTTCGGCAAGCGCACGTCGTCCTACGAATACCGCATCGCCGGCCGTGGTGGCCAAGGCATCTGGAACATGGAGATGTCCGAACGCAACGGTTCCATCGTCGCCACCTTCCCGGTCGTGGCCGGGCAGGAAATCATGCTGGTGACCGACGGCGGCCAGGTCATCCGCATGCCGATCAAGGACATCCGCGTCGCCGGCCGCCGCACGCAAGGCGTCACCGTCTTCCGCGTCGCCGACGGCGAAAAAGTGGTTTCGGTCGCGGGGTTGGAGGACGCGGCGGGGGAGAATGGCGCGGATAACGAAAGCGAAGAGGGTGCCGATGCCTAAAGCCGAACGCACCGGCCTCTATCCCGGCACTTTCGATCCGATCACGCTCGGGCATATCGACATCATCCAGCGCGCGGCGCGGGTGGTGGATCGGCTCGTCATCGGCGTCGCCAAAAACGCCGGCAAGGGCCCGTTGTTCGACACCAAATCGCGCGTGAAGATGGTCGAGCGCGAAGTCGAAGCCTTGCGCCGCAAGGGCGTGACCAACATCGAGGTACGCCCGTTTGAAAACCTTTTGATGCATTTCGCGCGCGAACTGGGCGCGGTGGTCATCATCCGCGGCTTGCGCGCGGCCTCCGATTTCGAATATGAGATTCAGATGGCGGCGATGAATTACCGCATGAACCCCAAAATCGAAACGATTTTTCTCAGCGCCAACGAAGGCACCCAGTTCATTTCCTCGCGCTTCGTCAAGGAAATCGCCCGTTTGGGCGGCAACATCAAGCCCTTCGTCAGCCCCCGCATCGCCCGCGATCTCGCCGACCAGTTCAAGCGCGAATCCGGCCGCCGCAAGGTTAACCCGGAAGTGAGGGATTAATTGGAGGGCGGAAAACAGGTATCGGGGATCGGGGATCGGGGAGAAAGAT
>DATKSH010000077.1:0-2469 GCA_035531735.1 Alphaproteobacteria bacterium | reverse complement strand
GTGTTGATGGGTTATTACAATCCGATCTTCCGCTTTGGCGTCGAAAAATTTTTGCGGGAAGCAAAACAGGCCGGCGTCGATGGCCTCATCATCGTCGACCTGCCGCCGGAGGAAGATCGCGAGATGGCCGCGCCGGCCAAGGCGGCGGACCTCGATTTCATCCGCCTCGTGACGCCGACGACCGACGAAAAACGCTTGCCGGCGGTTTTGAAAAGCGCCAGCGGCTTTCTCTATTACGTTTCCGTCACCGGCATAACGGGCGGCAAGAAGCCCGATCCAGCACCCCTGCGCGCGGCGCTCGAAAAATTGCGCCGGCACACGCAACTCCCGGTCGCGGTCGGCTTCGGCATCACGACGCCCGGCGAAGCGCGCGAAATCGCCGCTTTCGCCGACGCCGTCGTGGTGGGCAGCGCGATTGTGAACCGCATCAAATCCGGGCTCGATGCATCGGGCAAAGCCAAAAACGGCCTCGCCAAAGACGTCCTCGGCTTCGTTGAAAGTCTGGCGGAAGCGGCTCATAATCATTGAGGATCAGGCGGTTATAATATGGCTTTCCTTACATATAAAAGTATGGTAGCATTTTGATGGCGGCCGGATTCGAATGGGACGCAATCAAGAACCTGATCAATCAGGCGCGGCATGGCGTTTCGTTTGAAGCCGCCACGCAAGCTTTCAACGATCCGAACCGCGTCATTATTCGCGACACAAAGCATGAAAAGGGCGAGAAAAGATTTTTCTGTTTGGGTTTGGTCGCGGGAATCGTTATGACGGTCCGGTTCAGCTTTCGCCGCAAGCAAATCCGGATTTTCGGCGCTGGCTACTGGCGGCAAGGGAGAAAACGCTATGAGCAGGAAAATCAAATACACTGACGAAATTTTGCATATGGGCGAGCGCGTGAAGGATTTTCTGCCGCCACCCTCGCAACTGGTGAAACGTCCTTCGACCGTCAAAATCACGCTCGAAGTGACGCGGGATAGTCTCGAAGCTTTCAAGAAGTGGGCCAAGCGCGAACATGTCCCCTATCAGCGCATGATCCGCGGCCTGATCGACGCCTACGCGCAGCGACACGTTTGATGCGCCCATGAGCTGGCTCGCCAATTTCGTCCGTCCCAAAATCCGCGCCTTGATCGGCAAGAAGAAGGAGATTCCGGACAACCTGTGGGACAAGTGCCCCGGCTGCGGCGCGATGCTGTTTTGCCGGGAGCTGGAGGAAAATCTCCATGTCTGCCGGCAATGCGGCTTTCATCTCAAGCTCGGCGCGGAAAAGCGCCTTAAGCTGCTGTTCGACGACGGCGCCTATAAAAACATCGCGCTGCCGAAAGTGCCGGCCGATCCGCTCCATTTCCGCGACCAGAAACGCTATGGCGACCGCCTGAAAGAGGCGCGCGCCAAAACCGGCAACCAGGACGCGATTCTCGCCGGCGAAGGCGGTATGGGCGGCATCCCATGCGTGATCGCCGCCTTCGATTTCGCCTTCATGGGCGGCTCGATGGGCATGGCGGTCGGCGAAGGCTTGATCGCGGCGGCGCGCCGCGCGGTCGAATTAGACGCGCCCTTCATCGCCATCCCCGCGTCGGGCGGCGCGCGCATGCAGGAAGGCGCTTTGTCGCTGATGCAATTGCCGCGCACCATCATCGCGGCGGATGAAGTGAAACAGGCCGGCTTGCCTTATATCGTAGTGCTGACCGATCCCACCACCGGCGGCGTGACGGCGAGCTTCGCCATGGTCGGCGACATCCATATCGCCGAAAAGGGCGCGCTCATTGGATTCGCAGGCGCGCGCGTGATCCAGAACACGATCCGCGAGACTTTGCCGCCCGGCTTCCAGCGCGCCGAATACCTCGCCGAGCATGGCATGGTCGATCTGGTGGTTGAGCGCAAGGATTTGCGCGCGACGCTGATCCGCGTGCTCGGCATCCTGCTCAATCGCAAGGAAAGCGACGCGCCGCTGTTGCTTTCGGGGCCGGTGCCGCACGGCGCGCGCAGCGCACAGAGAATATAAAAAGCATTCGGCATTCAGGGGTCAGCATTTGGGGAAAAGGCATCGAATGATTTGCGCTTTTTCCGTGAATGCTGAATGCTGACCCCTGAATGCTTGCTTCCGCCACCATTTTGCAACGTTTCTGCCGCGCGCGCGGCGGCAAAATCATCCTTGCGCTGGAGCCAGCCTATCTCGGCCTGCTGAAACAACTCGGCGAGCCGCATAAAAAAATCCCGCCCGTCATTCACGTCGCCGGCACCAACGGCAAGGGCTCGGTCTGCGCCTTCCTGCGCGCGATGCTGGAGGCGGCGGGATGCAAAGTCCATGTCTATACCTCGCCGCATCTGGTGCGTTTCCATGAGCGCATCCGCGTGGCCGGCGAACTGATAAGCGAGGAAGAATTGGCCGAAATTCTTTCGCACATCGAAAGCCTCGCCGCGCCCGGCAAGGTCAGCGATTTCGAGGCAGGTACAGCCGCCGCCTTCGTC
>DATKSH010000076.1:0-10198 GCA_035531735.1 Alphaproteobacteria bacterium | reverse complement strand
CACGCACCGCGCCGCCGGCGCGGGCGGCGGCAAGGGCGCGGCCGAAATCAGCAAAGCCGGGCGCGGTTCGGCGGGCGGCAACAATCCGCGCGGCGCGGCCCCACGCGTCAGGGTCAGGCGCAAAACCGCATCCGTCATTTTGTTGGCGTCGAGCACCGCCCGCAACGCGGCCTCGCAATCGGCATCCGGGTAAGGCAAGCGCAAAACCGCGCAGCCGTGCCGCAAGCGCGCGAGATGGGCGGCGAGCAATGCGATGTTTCCGCCGCGCACGGCGATGGTCTCGAACAAACCGTCGCCGAGCGTCAAGCCGCGGTCGCCGGGATCGATGCGCACCGCTTCAGCGTCGATCAATTGCCCGTCGAGCCAAACGATCATGCCGCGGCCTCGTCCGCACGGGTGCCGGCGACGGCTTGCAACAGAGGCTCCATCTTGGCCATGCTTTCCTCATATTCGGCGGCAGGATCGGAATCGGCGACGATGCCGCCGCCCGCCTGCGCGAGGATGGTATCGCCGGCCAAGGTCAAGGTGCGGATCGCCATGCTCATTTCCATCGCCTGATCGAAGCCGATCCAGCCGATGGCGCCGCAATAAACCCCGCGTGGGGCCGGCTCCAACTCGCGGATGATCTCCAGCGCGCGGATTTTTGGCGCGCCGCTCACCGAGCCGCCGGGAAACGCGGCACGCAAAAGATCGACCGCGCCAAGCCCGGCGCGCATCCGTCCCGTCACCGCGGAAACCAGATGGTGCACCGAAGCGAAGGATTGCAATGCGCATAGTTTCGGCACCTTGACGCTGCCGGGCGCGCAAACGCGGCTGAGATCGTTCCTCATCAAATCGACAATCATCAGGTTTTCGGCGCGATCCTTGGCGCTGGCTTTCAGTTCATAGGCCAGCGCCGCGTCGCGCGCCGGATCGGCATCGCGCGGCCGCGTGCCCTTGATCGGAAAGCTTTCCGCATGCCCTTCGGCGTCGAGGCGCAAAAAACATTCCGGCGAAGCGGACGCGACCGAAAGCCCATCGCCGCAGCGCAAGAAGGCGGCGCAGGGTGCCGGGCTTAACGCACGCAAACGGCGATAAATTTCCCAATCGCCGAGGCCGGCCGGGCGCACCGCGCGAAAGCGCTGGGTGAAATTGGCCTGGAAAATATCGCCGGCATGGATGTAGTCGATAATGTGTGCGATGCGCCTCTCGACCTCGGCGCGCGCCAATTCCGGTTGCCAGGTATTTGCCTGCCAAGAAACCCGCGCCGGCGCCGGCAGGCGTTCCGGCGCGGCGGCGATTTTCTGCGCGAGCCGCTCGGCTTTTTCCGCCGCGCCCGGCCGGTCGAGATGCAAAACCCATGCTTCATGCCGATCCTGATCGAAAGCGGCGACCGCGTCGTAAAATCCGATCATCATGCGCGGCAGGCCAAGCGCGTCGCCGGGCGGCGGCGGCAAGCGTTCGAGATGATCGCCAAGCTCGAAACCGAGATAGCCGGCCGCGCCACCGGCGAAGGGCACCGGCTTATCGGCCAAGGCAAAATCCGCATACGCGCGCATTTCGCACGCCAGCACCGCGAACGGATCGCCTTTCACCGCGCGCCCATCGACCGTCGCGCCCCGCGCGCTCGCTTCGATCACGCAAAAAGGATCGGCGGCGATGTAACTGACGCGGCGTTCGCCGCCCGAAGGCGCAGCGTTATCGGGAAACGCGGCGACGAGATCTTCGGCAAAAGGCTGGAACGCCGCCGGCGGATCGCGATAAGGAATGGCGCGTATTGTCATCGGTATCGTTACCCGCAAATAAAAAACGCTTCACGCCAAACAGAGGTAAGCATTTCCCGCTTTTCGGCATTTCGTTGTTACACAATCCGCCGACAAGAAGTCAGGAAAACTTGACTCGTCCGTCAGTAAAGGCGCATAAAATCGCTCCGTTCGACTTCGAACGATCATATTCAGGAGATAAACCATGGCCGAGCATTCCCCGAATTCGCCTTCCGAGCGCCTTGCCGCCCTCACCGCGCAAATCGCCGCCTCCTATGTTGGGCGCAACAACGTTGCCGCCAACGACATGCCGCAATTGATCGCGACCATTTATCAAAGCCTCGCCAAGCTCGGCCAAGGCGGCGCGATGGCCGACAACCGCCCGGCGCCCGCCATTTCGGTCAAGCGCTCGGTCGCGCCTGATTACATCGTGTGCCTCGAGGACGGCAAGAAGCTCAAGATGCTGAAGCGCCATCTCAAGACCTCCTACAACTTGACGCCGGAGCAGTACCGCGAGCGCTGGAACCTGCCGGCCGATTATCCGATGGTGGCGCCCAACTACGCCAAGCAGCGCAGCCGGCTTGCCAAGCAAATCGGCCTCGGCACCGCCTCGCGCCGCACGCCACGGCAAAAAGCCGCCTGAACCTGAACAATCCGGCAATCTTTTTTGGCTGCGTCTGGCGGGGCTTCGCCTTACACGCTTGATTTATTTGAATTTACCGCCGACTTCGTTGCGTCCGCGAAACTAATTCCCGGCTGCTTCCTGTGGCAATCACCCCGCCGAATATGATAAAAGGGCGGTAATGATTCCGGCATTTTTGTGATGCCGCATTGCGGCATAGCGTATCGGTGAATTCGGCGAGCCACGCAGATCCCGGCCTGAAACGACTGGAGGAAGCTCATGACCGAAGCGACAACCCGTAAAATCGTCGATCTGGCCGAGCCCGAGATAAGGCTCGGCAGCCTCGAGGTGCGCCTCGCCGAAAGCGCGGACGAGGTGATGGCGGCGCAAGCCCTGCGCTACCGCGTGTTCTACGAGGAAATGGGCGCGATGCCGACGGCCGCGATGGCCGCCTGCAAGCTCGATTTCGACCGCTTCGACGATCATTGCGACCATCTCCTCGTGTTCGACCATGCGCGCAAGGAAGCCTGCCCCGTCATCGGTACCTATCGGCTGATCCGCCGGGCGGCGGCTAAAAACTGCGGCGGTTTTTATTCGAGCGGCGAATACGACATCGCACCCCTGCTCGATTATCCCGGCGAAATCCTCGAACTGGGCCGTTCCTGCATCGATGCCGAATACCGCACCGGGCAGGTCATGCAAATCTTGTGGCGCGGACTGACCGTCTATGTTTTCCGCCATGACATTTCCCTGATGTTCGGCTGCGCCAGCCTGCCCGGCACCGATCCCGAAGCCCTGGCCGTGCCGTTATCCTATTTGCATTACCATCATCTGGCCCCGCCGGGCTTGCGGCCCAAGGCGCGGCCGGAACGATATGTCGATATGCGGCTTTTGCCGCGCGAGGCGTTCGATCCCAACGTGGCGTTCGACAGCATCAAGGTCGATCCGCGCGGCGGCGCCAATTGCCTGCCGCCCCTCATCAAGGGCTATATCCGGGTGGGCGGCTTCGTCGGCGAGGGCGCGGTGATCGACCCGCAATTCAACACCACCGATGTTTGCATCATCGTCAAGACCGACCTGATCACCGCCCGCTACATCCGCCATTACGAGCGCAGCAAGCGCGATATTGCCCTGCCGGTCGGCTAGGCGAAACATACAGCGTCATACGGCCACATTCCGAGGCGTAATCCGCCTTTTTCCCGCCCTCTTTTTCCGCTATAAACCCAGCACCGGCTGGTGACGGCCGGGCCGGATTGTGGCACAATCCATCGAAGCTCGGAAAACGAGACCAATCATGCGCGCGACCATGCTCCATCGAACCTTCGGCGCCGACATCGCCTCGACCGTGGCGGCGAGCGCCAAGCTGCTCGGCTTTTTGCTGCTGGTGCTGGCGCTGGCGCCGGTGCAGGCCGTCAATCTTTTGCGCAAGAACGGCGACCCGTTCCGCGTCCCACGTTTTTTCCATCGCATGGTGCTGGGCCTTTTGGGCCTACAGGTGCGCACGCACGGCACCATGCTGGCGACCGCGCCGGTTCTCTATGTCGCCAATCATTCGTCCTATCTCGACATCCCGGTGCTCGGGTCCCTGATCCCCGCCGCCTTCGTCGCCAAGGAAGACGTCGCGCGCTGGCCCCTGTTCGGCATGCTGGCGAAATTGCAGCGCACGGTGTTCGTCGATCGCCGTCCCTCGCACGCCCACGATCACGGCGACGATCTGCGTACGCGGCTCGGAAAAGGCCAAAGCCTGATCCTGTTTCCGGAAGGCACTTCGTCGGACGGGCTTTATGTGCTGCCATTCAAGAGCGGGTTGTTCGCCGCGATCGAGCAGAAACTGCCTTCGGGTGCGCATGTCGCCGTGCAACCGGTTTCGATTGTCTGCACCGAGCTTGACGGCTTGCCGATCACCCGCGCGTTGCGCCCCTATTACGCGTGGTTCGGCGACATGACGCTGATCGGCCATTTGTGGAACGCGTTCCGCCTTGGCCATTTCACCGTCGACGTCGCCTTCCATGCGCCGGTCGCGCCCGAAAGCTTCGTCGGCCGCAAGGCGTTGGCGCTCTATTGCCAGCAGCAGGTCGCGCACGGCGTCGAGCAAAGCCTCGGCCGCCATTATCCCGACCCGCCGCCGCCCGCATCGCCGGCGCCGACGTCCGCCAATGACGATGCGCTGGCGGATGCCTGAGTAATCCGCCAATGCCCGCGCGCAAGGTTTTCATCAAAAGCTGGGGTTGCCAGATGAACGTCTATGACGCGTTACGCATGCGTGACGTGGTGGCGCCGCTCGGCTATGCACCGACCGAGGAAGCAAGCGAAGCCGACCTCATCATCCTCAACACTTGCCATATCCGCGAGAAAGCGACCGAGAAACTGTTTTCCGAATTGGGCCGCTTGCGGCCTTATCAGAAAGCGCGCGCGCAGCTTGGCAAGCGCACGTTGCTGGCGGTGGCCGGCTGCGTCGCGCAGGCAGAAGGCGCCGAGATTCAGCGCCGCATGCCTTATGTCGATATGGTGTTCGGCCCGCAGGCCTATCACCATTTGCCGGAAATGATCGCCCGCGCGCATCGCGAAGCCGGACATGTGTTGGACACCGATTTTCCGCCCGAGACCAAATTCGATTCCCTGCCGGAGGAAAGCCAAGCGCCCAGCGTCAGCGCGTTCTTATCGGTGCAGGAAGGTTGCGATAAATTCTGCACCTTCTGCGTGGTGCCCTATACGCGCGGCGCGGAATATTCGCGGCCCGTCGCTTCGATTGTCGCGGAAGCCGAACGGCTGGTCGCCAAGGGCGCGCGTGAAATCACCCTGCTCGGCCAGAACGTCAATGCCTTTCACGGCCAAGGGCCGGACGGCAAGGCATGGAGCCTTGGCCGCCTGTTTCACCGCTTGGCGGAAATCCCGAATCTTCTGCGGTTGCGCTATACGACGTCGCATCCCTCCGACATGGATGACGAACTGATCGCGGCGCATCGCGAGATTCCGCAACTGATGCCGTTTTTGCATCTGCCGGTGCAAAGCGGATCGGATCGCGTGCTGGAAGCCATGAACCGCAAGCATCGGGTTGACGATTACCGCCGCGCGATCGACAAATTGCGCGCGGCGCGGCCCGACATCGCGTTATCGTCCGATTTCATCGTCGGCTTTCCGGGCGAAACCGACGCCGATTTTGCCGCCACGATGAAACTCGCCGAGGAGATCGGCTACGCGCAGGCTTATTCCTTCAAATACAGCCCACGGCCCGGCACGCCGGCGGCCGCAATGCAGAATCAGGTGGCGGAGCCGGCCAAAAACACACGCCTTGCCGAACTTCAGCAACTTTTGCGCGCACAGCAGGAACGCTTTAACGCCGGCATGCAAGGCCGCACCCTGCCGGTGCTGTTCGAGAATACGATGAAAGACAAGCCCGGCCATCTTTTCGGCCGCACGCCTTATATGCAGGCGGTTCATGGCGCGGCTCCAGAACGATTCGTCGGGATGGAGCAAATGGTTAAAATCGACAAAACCGGGATCAATCGATTGGCCGGCGATTTGCACGTAGACTAAAATTTCATACGCCTTTATGTTCGCCATGTTTAAAGATTTTTCGCTGCAACAAGTCGTATATTGAGATGCGCATGCCTTTGGATAACGGTTGCAATCAGGCTATTTCCGGCTCCGCTGCACCAACGCATTCTTTGACCGTCCGCCGCCTGCCCTGCCCGGATACGAAACGGGAATCCGACTTTGCGCGGGATTTACGCACAGAAGCCATTCATAACGTCCTGGAATTTTCCCTCGAACAATTGATCGGCTTCCGGCCATCAAAAAAAGCTCGTAAAGAACTGTCCAAAGATTTGAAGAAACTGTTCAAGGCTTGCCGCTACACCGTATTCGGCCGCTTTGGGCCGGAACTCGTGGAATCGGACGCCACCCGCGATTACCTCGTAGTATTGAGCGACGGCGTCCGGCGTCATGTGCCGGAACAAATATCCATCGACCCGCGCGACATCTTCGGCACCCTTGTCTTGCCTTACGATTCGCAAAGAAGGTGCCATTATCTGTCTCTCGAGCAAGGCACGATCAGATTTAATTTTCCCGCGCGAAGATTAAAAGCCAGAGAAACCCATGATTTACAAAGAATCATCCATGAACAAGCCGAAACCGTAAGGCAACGGGAACGCCGGCGAACAGGCGACGCCATCGAGCGTGCCGAGCAGGAAATAACCGAAACCGGCTTCGCCGCTGCAACTCGCCATCCCGGTCGCCGAAGAAGACAGGCGACCGAATTCCGCCGTCCCCACCGGCATTGGGACAGGCCGCGCGGCGGTCGCGATGCCGTCAGGCGCACAGGATTGACTTTTCATGGCATACCTTAACCCGGTCTTTTCCGATCATTCTGCCGACGCCGGGCGATGGGCAACCGGCATGTTCGATCCGGATGCATTGGAAGAATCTTTCAACACGGAACGGGTCTTAAACTTGATCACGTTACGGCGGATACCCTTTGCTCTGCTTAACGTCGAAGAAACTGCGGCATGCCGCCAAGGCTACAATAAGAGACTTCGTCTAGAATTCAGGAATGCCGCGTACGAGGAATGTTACGGGGTTTTTGGCGTCTCAAGAGCGCATTTTGCCACTCTCACGAAAGGGTACCAAACCCATCACAAACTGCCGAGTAATATGGGCGGCGGCAATGAGCCGGATAACTTGAATCTGGTCCATCCTCGAATCCATAGCGGCATTCACCGGCGCATACACCTTGTCGTCCGGGAAATTCTCAAGATCCATCGCGTTTACGAAAGGTCTAAAAAGCCGAAAATATCCACTCGCGAAGAAGCACTCGGCCAAATCAAGAACGTCCATATCGACAGGCACGGAAAGATATGGATCGACATTCCATGGCCGGAAGGTAAAGTTTGCGTTCCCCGATTGCTCATTCATACCGACAATCCAGCGAACGGACCCACGGATAAATGGCCTCGCCCCCTCCCGGCAAACGATCCAAATCCGAAATGGAGATACGGATAGCGTCCCCTCCCTGGCGCCGCGTCCCGCGCCTCACGTCGCGGCTGCAACAGGCAAGCGAAGCCGTGCGCGCGGCCCTGCCGGCCAAATTCGGTTTTCCGTGGATGGCGACGGTTCTCTTGGCCGACGACAAGACCCTGCGCCGGCTCAACCGCGATTTTCGCGGCCTCGACCGGCCGACCAACGTCCTGTCTTTCCCGCAATTCATGCCGGCCCAGTTGGCCAAAATTGGTAAAAAAGGCCCGCCTCTTCATATGGGCGACATTGCCCTTGGTTATCAATATATAGTTGTTGAAGCCAAGAAATACCACAAGATATTGATAGATCACGTCACTCATCTGGTCGTTCATGGCCTTTTACATCTTTTCGGCTATGATCATATCGCAAGCGCCGAGGCTGGCCGCATGGAGCGGCTGGAACAGGCGATCATGGCCTCTTTGGGCCTGCCCGACCCTTACGCGCGGGTGGGCAGGGAAAAAGCGAAAAAGCCGACGCCAAGGGCCCTGAAGCAAAGGATTCGATGAACGACCCTCCCCCTGACCTATCGCCCGCCGGTTTACCGGACGGTTTGCCGCGCTCTTTGTGGCAGCGCCTGGCAAACAGGGTTCATCGCCTTTTCCATCCGCGCCCCGACGCCGAAGCGCTGCGCGAAGCGGTGGAAGAATTGATCGAAGAACCATCGTCCGAATCCGGCCTGTCGCCGGCCGAGCGCTTGCTGCTGGCCAACGTGATGAATTTGCGCGAGCGCAAGGCCGGCGATTGCATGGTGCCGCGCGCCGACATCATAGCCTCGTCGCTCGATACGCCGCTTAAGGAATTGATCGATTTGATGGCCGCGCACGCCCACAGCCGCATCCCGGTCTATCGCGAGACGCTCGATGACGTGATCGGCATGGTGCATATGAAGGACATCATCCCCTGCATCGCGCACGGGCAAAACCGCACCATCGCCGACCTTCTGCGCCCAGTGATGTTCGTGGCGCCTTCGACGCCGGCCGCACGCCTGCTTTTACAAATGCGCCAGACGCGCCAGCACATGGCCCTCGTGGTCGACGAATTCGGCGGCATCGACGGCCTCGTCACCATCGAGGATTTGGTCGAAGAGGTAGTCGGCGAGATCGAGGACGAACACGACGCGCCGACCGCGGCCAGCATCATCGCCCGCGCCGACGGCACGTTGTTGGTCGATGCGCGGCTACCGATCGAGGAGTTCGAGGAACGCACCGGCGTCGACCTCGATCCGGCCGGGCCGGAAGACGTCGATACGTTGGGCGGCTATGTCGGCAATTTGGCCGGCCGCATGCCCCATATCGGCGAGAGCTTCAAAAACGTGGGCGGCATCAGTTTCGAGGTAATCGAAATGGATCAAAGCCGCATCAAGCGCCTGCGTATCAAGGGCCTCAGGCGACAGGAAGCGGCGCCCGCCGCGCGCGAGGCGCATGCGTAAAAGCGTCGCGCCGGCCGCCGCTCATCCCGCGCGCGCTTTTGCGCCATATCCATCCCGCTCCGGCAACCGCATGTGATCGCATGCGGCCGCGCGCGGCTGGCAACGGCATAGGCTTTGGTGCATAATGGCGGTCCTTCCCCGCGCGCTCTCGTTCCCGGCAGAGGCGGCCATGGCCCGTCCGAAATCCCTCGCCCCCGTTTCGCCGCCGCCCGCACCCGGTCCGGCGAAAGGCAACGCGCCGATGCCGGCGCCGTGGTCGTGCCGGCATCACGCCGACGGTTCGAGCCTCGAAGCCTACAACGAATCGGCCGGCGAATGGATCGCGGTCGCCCGCACCGTGCCGGGCCTCCATGTCGATCATGTCGCCAACGCCGCCCTGATCGCCCGCGCGGTTAACGATCTGGAACTCGACAAAAAACTTATCCGCGAGCTGGCCGCCGCGCTGGAGGGCTGCCTGCACTGCGGCGAGCACCTGACCTGGGAGGCCGAGCAAGAAGCCCATGTGGTGCTGACGCGCGCAAGGCTGGCGATCGAATAGGCGCCGCGTTTTTTTACAATCGCATTTGACCTGAGCCCGCGCGCAATGCGAATTTGGCGGCATGCGCGCCGTTCCTCCCGTCCCGGTTTCCCGCCTTCGCTGGCTGCACACATGCGCCGACCGCCTGCGCGCACGCGCGGGCTGGAAACGGGCGTTGAGCGCCTTCGCCTATGGCGCCCTCGCTTCGTTGGCTTTCGCGCCGACCGATGTCGCGCCGGTTTTGTGGGTCTGCTTCCCGGCCCTGATTTTCCTCGTGCAAGGCACGAAAAATTGGCGCGGCGCTTTCGCGGCCGGCTGGTGCTTCGCCTTCGGCTTTTTTACCTTCGATCTTTACTGGATCGCGGCTTCGATGTTCGTCGATTTGCACCGGTTTTGGTGGGCGGTGCCGTTGGCGGTCGCCGGCCTGCCGGCTTTCTTCGCTCTTTACTACGGCATCGCCGCCGCGCTGGCGCGGCGGCTTGGCCTGCAAGGCCTGACGGGCGCAGTGAGTTTCGCGCTTTTATGGTTCCTCGCCGATTACGCGCGCGGGCATTTATTCACTGGCTTTCCGTGGAACATCGAAGGCTATGCGTGGGCGGAGATTTTGCCGGTCGCGCAGATCGTAAGCATGACCGGCGTCTATGGCCTCACGCTGTTGACCTTGCTCGGCGCATGCCTGCCGGCGGCGCTGGCCGAGCAACCGTTGCGCAAAAGTGCGCGCGAGTCCTTCCTTTTTAGCCTCGTGGTGCTGGCGGGATTGACGGTCTGGGGCAGCGCGCGGCTCGAAACCGCGACAGCGGCGATGGTGCCGGGCGTGCGCTTGCGCCTCGTGCAGCCCGACATCGCCGAAAGCATGAAATGGGATCCCGCCC
>DATKSH010000075.1:0-5375 GCA_035531735.1 Alphaproteobacteria bacterium | reverse complement strand
TATATACGATGTTCGCCCCATGTCCATCGATGTGATCCATCCAAAGGTCCTGTATGGCTATGGAAGGCAAAAATGGAGTCCGTCGTAAAAAACGCTTCGGCGGATCACACTCGGAATCGGGAAAAGCGCGCATCGATATAGAATAATATTTCGGTTTGCCGTCTTTGCATGTTTCCCAGATACAAGTAGGAGGAAAAGGCAGCCCTAACTTCCATGCAAAATGGCCGTAGATTCTTTCATGCGCTAACTTAATCTCCATTTTTATGGCACTCTTCCCTGCGGCAGATGAAAGGCGCCGGGTAATGCCATCTTTTGCCACGAAATCATTGCCAACATCGTCCAGAACCCAGTTAGGTGCCGACCGGCCACGCAACAAAGGATATTTTTCTCCTGGCCGATAAGTAGGATTTTCTTTCTGTGGGACAAATTGAAAAGCATTTTGACCGGTTATAATGGCGACCTCACGCCATTTTTCCATAATCCGCAGAACGGAAGGCAAGAAAACATCTTCAAGAGAAATCATTGTGTTGCTCATAAATATTTTCGTTGCCGTAGTCTTATCGTATAAGTTTATCGCGTCTGCCTTACTTCCTTCACTTCCGGGATGTAGTGCTTAAGCATGTTCTCGATGCCGGCCTTGAGCGTGGCGGTCGAGGAGGGGCAGCCGGCGCAGGAGCCTTTCATATTGAGATAAACCACGCCGTCTTCGAATTTCTGGAAAGTGATGTCGCCGCCGTCCTGCGCCACCGCGGGCCGCACCTTGACGTCGAGGATTTCGCGGATCTGCTTGCTGATCTCATCTTCGTCGATGTCGGCAACGGGCGCTTCGTTCATCGCGCCGTCTTCGTTCACCACCGGGCGTTCGTTGGTGAAATGATCCATGATGGTGGCGATGATGGCGGGCTTCATTACCGGCCAATCGCGGCTCTCTTCCTTGGTGACGGTGATAAAATCCTTGCCGAGGAAGACGCCTTTGACGCCTTCGATTTTAAACAATTCCCCGGCAAGCGGCGAAGCCGTGGCCGCGCGCGCGTCCGTGATCTCAAGCGTGCCCGCGCCCATCACTTCGCGGCTGGGCAGGAATTTCATGGTCGCCGGGTTCGGCGTTTCTTCGGTTTGGATGAACATGCCTCACTCTATCACAGCTAGGTTCTGCGGTCATCAAGTGGCGTAACCTCCCGTTTAATGCGTTTCGCCATGCGTTTTTTTCCCATCAGCAAGTCATAATGCGTTTGGGCATGAAGCCAGAATTCGGGTGGCATGCGGAAAAACCGGCCCAGCCGCATGGCCGTTTCCACGGTAATGGCGCGCTTGCCGCGCACGATATGGCTGACCTGTATGGGCGAAAGGCCGGTGTCCTTGGCGAGGCGGTATTGCGTGACGCCGGAAGGCCTCATGAATTTCACGGCCAGCAGGCGGCCGGGATGGACGGGGGCGGCGGTGCGTTTGTGGGGCATGGTTCTCCCTTTGTTCCATCGTTTAATATCGTGGTGCGATACTATCGTATAGCTATAATATTGTCAAATTATATTATTGATCTTTTATATTATTTGTGGGCTATACTATTGCCAAAAGCTATCAAAGCCCATCGATCGCACCGCGCTCCACCACCCCATGCTGCGCGAAGGGCAGAAGGGCGGCAAACGGTTCCGCGTCGGTGCCGGTGAGGAAAGCCTGCACGCCGAGCGCGCGGATTTCCTCGAACAAGGCTTCGCGGCGGATGTCGTCGAGATGGGCGGCGATATCGTCGAGCAGCAGAAGCGGCGTCATCTCCCGCGCCTTCGCAATAGTCCGCACATAGGCCAGCATGATGGCGACCACGAGGGCCTTTTGCTCGCCGGTCGAGCAAAACTCGGCTGGCATCTGCTTGGCGCGATGGGTGACGGCAAGGTCGCTGCGATGCGGCCCCGTCGCGCAGGCGCCGCTTTGCGCATCTTCTCCGCGTGTGCGGGCAAGGGCCGCGCGCATCTTGTCCTCGACCGGCAATGCCGGCTGATCTTCCAAAGCTTCCTCGGCCATGCCTTTGAGCGCCAGATCGGCTTGCGGAAAATCGCTGGCGGTTTCGGCAATGGCGGTGCGCAACTGGCGCAGCATGTGTTTGCGCGCGGCGGCAATGGCGACGCCCGTTTGCGCCATTTCGTCTTCCAGCGCGTTCAGCCAAACGGCATCCGCCGGGCCTTCGAGCAACAACCGCATGCGCTCGCGCAAAGCTTTTTCATAGCGATACACGCGCCCGTTATGGGCGGGGTCGAAACCGAACACGAGGCGGTCGAGCCATTTGCGCCGCACGCCGGGCCCCTCGGCGAGGATGCGATCCATCTCCGGCACGATCCACGCCATCGCCACATGCTCGGCGAGTTTCTGTTGATTGCGCGCCGGCTTGCCGTCGATATGGACGACGCGGCGTTCGCCGTCGTCGTCTTCGGGATCGCGGCCGGTGCCGATCTGCAGCGCGCCAAGCGGCGTCGCCAATTCCGCCGCGACGGCCCACGATTCGTTCGCATTTTGATTTTGCAAATCGGCCAGCGCCGCACGGCGCAACCCGCGCCCCGGCACCAAAAGGCTGATCGCCTCAAGGAGATTGGTTTTGCCGCCGCCATTGGCGCCGGTCAGCACCACCGGCGCATTGTCGAGATTTAAAACCAGATCGCCGTAATTGCGGAAATGGGCGAGCGTCAGTTTGCCGAGGCTTAATGGTGCGGCAAACGATAGATCGGTTTTGTCGACTCTAAGGGAAGCGAGCATCCGTTTTAAATAGCATAAATTTGTCGCAGAAACCGATCAATTCTATTTCGGTGATGGTGGCTCTCCTTTCCCGTCTCGCTTTATCTTCTGTCTGATAATATTTAATTCCTGAAGTGCACGGGCACCTGCCAGAGCGCCTTGAATTAACCTTTCTTGTTCCTCTGTATCCATTTCTGCGGGTGCTTCACTCGCGCTTAGTTCTTCCAATACGTAGGCGGAGGCAAATTCCGAAATCTGGCGCTCGTATTGCGGATGGTTGTCAACAAAAGCCTGGCGAACATCTTCGACTTGATCGAGGCCGACTTCATCGGCCGTGCACACGAATTCAAAAAATATAGTCTGTAATTTTTCGTTATCTTCATCTTCCATTTTTATCACCCGCGTTTGTCACCCCGGCAACCGCACTGTCGCCACGGCCTGCGCGGCGATGCCTTCTTCGCGGCCGGTGAAGCCGAGGCGCTCGGTGGTGGTGGCCTTGACGCTGACGCGATCCGGCGTCACGTCGAGCAATGCGGCAAGGCGCTTCAGCATCGCTTCGCGGTGCGGGCCGATTTTGGGGCGCTCGCACATTAAAGTCACATCGACGTGCGAAATAATCCCGCCGCGCTCATGCACGAGGTTGACGGCATGGTGCACGAAATGCGCGCTGTCCTTGCCTTGCCATTGCGGATCGGAGGGCGGGAAATGCAAACCGATGTCGCCTTCGCCAAGCGCGCCCAAAAGCGCATCGACCACCGCATGCAAAACGACATCGGCGTCCGAATGGCCTTCGAGCTTTTTGTCATGCGGAATGGCAATGCCGCCGAGAAAAATTTTATTGCCCGGCACCAACCGATGCACGTCATAGCCGAAGCCCGTGCGCACGTCGCCGAAGGCTTGGCCCAAAAGCCGCGTTGCGCGGTCGAGATCGTCGGGATTGGTGATTTTCATATTGTCCGGGTTGGAGGCGACGAGGGCGACGTTTATGCCGGCTTTTTCCGCCACGGCGGCATCGTCCGTCAACTGCGCGCCCTTGGCGGCCTGATGGGCGGCAAGAATGGCGTCGAAGCGGAAGGCCTGCGGCGTGTGCGCCTGCCATAAATCCTTGCGGTCGATGGTGGTTACGATGGTTTCGCCGTCGCCGCGCTTGAGCGTATCGACCAAAGGCTTGGCGGCAATCGCGCCCAGCTCCTTATCCAGCGCCTTGCGCACGGCGGTAATGGTGGCGGCGTCGATCAAGGGGCGGGCGGCGTCGTGAATCATGACCAGATCGGGCCGGCCGCCAGTGGATGCCATGCTTTCAAGGCCGAGGCGCACCGAATCCTGCCTTGTCGCGCCGCCCTCAACCGGTTCCGGCAGGCCGAGATCGCCGACCGTTTTGTCGTATAAGTCGCGATGATTGACGTTTATGACCACCTGTACGCGGTCGATATGGGGATGCTCCAGAAAGGCCAAGACGCTGCGGCGCAGAATCGGCATGCCGCCAAGCTCCAGATATTGCTTGGGAATCGGTCCGCCGAAGCGGTCGCCGGCGCCGGCGGCGACGATCAGGGCTGCGCAGTTTGGCATCAAGGTTCCTCGATTTTGGCGGCTGAAGCTAGCGCCCAGCTTCGGCAAAGCAAGCCTTTTATCTTAAGGCCATATCGCAATCTTTCGTTCGCGTCATGCCCGGCCTTGGGCCGGGCATTCACGTTTTTGTTAAGTCGTGGATGGCCGGGCCGAGCCCGGCCATGACGACCGTTGACATTTTGGGGTTATAACGGCCCACAGCCCTAATTTTCCTTGACGCAACTATTTAAAAACCATAGAAAGCCTTGCCTTTTCGGGGCCGGTGGTAAACCCGCCGCGCGCGCTTTTGGGCGCGGGACGCTGTTTAGACGCGGCTCCGGATGTTGCAAAAGTTACATAGCCTCAGGCGATGAAACGGCTGGCGGTTTCAGTGATTTAACTGCCAAGCAGGTTGCCGGGTGTTTGTAATGACGACCACGCGGAGCGCGCAAGCGAGGCGTTCCGTCCGTGGTTTTTACGTTTTGTGCGAATCGACCGACCGACGGGAGCAAGGATGCCGACAATTAACCAACTGGTGGCCAAGGGCCGCAGGCCGCCCGGCGAGCACGACAAGGTGCCGGCCTTGCAGCGCAGCCCGCAAAAGCGCGGCGTCTGCACCCGCGTTTATACGACCACGCCGAAAAAGCCGAACTCGGCCTTGCGGAAAGTCGCGCGCGTGCGTCTCACCAACGGCCACGAGGTCATCAGCTACATCCCCGGCGAGGGCCATAATCTTCAGGAACATAGCGTCGTCATGATCCGCGGTGGCCGCGTCAAGGATTTGCCCGGCGTCCGCTATCACATCATTCGCGGCGTCCTCGATACGCAGGGCGTGAAAGATCGCAAACAACGGCGCTCGAAGTATGGCGCCAAGCGGCCGAAATGATAAGAGGAGCTTATTATGTCTGACAAAAAACCTGATTTATCTTTTGCGCCTGTTTTACTTGCCCGCAGCCGCGAGCGTGCACGCGAACGTGCAGATGCTTCCACTCAGCCCAAGCCTTTAGGTTTTTCTGGCCCGTCATGTGGTTTCGCTAAAAGAGTTGTAGTGTGGGGCGAAGGAAATACTACGAGATATAAAATAGTTCCGCTGACCACGCCTC
>DATKSH010000074.1:0-2096 GCA_035531735.1 Alphaproteobacteria bacterium | reverse complement strand
ACGAATGCGGCGGGGAGCAGCCCGTTGCGCACCGCCGCCGATTTGTCGCCGGTGCAGGCCAAGCCGCCGGTCACCGAGTTGTTCGTCCCGGTATCACAATTGGTGTCCACGTAGAACGCGTTGACGTTGCCCGAAAAGTCCAATTTCCAATCGCCGGCCGTGACGTCGATTCCGGCGACCGCGCGGGTCATCGGAACAATCCAAATCGCCGCACTGAGTGCGATTATCAGTTTGGAACGCGTTAGCATAAAACTCCCTCCGCTTTGAGTAGCTTCTTTTTCATTTGGCCACCGCGCAACACTGGCGTCCGGCGTACCACGGTGATGTTCCTGCAAAAGACGTACCAATAGCAAAAGGCGATTATGCGGCGCGGGCAGGGCGATTGGCAGTCGCCGTTGGGCACACGCAACCGTTAGTGTCACGCCCGAGATGCAGATTTGTCGCACTTTGTATTGGATTAGATACAAATTTGCGCCGGCTCGCCGCCGTACCGCCGGCGTCGATTTGCGGTTGACATCGGCGGCGGATTACTCCACTACAATGCTCGCTGTCTTGCACCGAAAGCCCCGCGGCGATCGGCAATCGCCCAACCCCGGAGAATCCTCATGACTGCGCTTGAGACCATTGCCGAACAACGCTGTTTCGGCGGCATCCAAGGTTTTTATCGCCATGCCTCGGCGGTATGCGCAGGGCCGATGCGCTTTTCCGTATACCGGCCGCCACAGGCGGCGCACGGCGCCGTGCCCGCGCTTTATTATTTGGCGGGCTTGACCTGCAGCGAGGAGACGTTCGTCATCAAGGCCGGCGCGCAGCGCGTCGCCGCGCAGCTTGGGCTGATGCTGATCTCCCCCGATACCAGTCCGCGCAACACCGGCATAGCGGACGAGGGCGCGGATTGGGAGTTCGGCAGCGGCGCCGGCTTTTATTTGGACGCGACACAGCAGCCCTGGCAGCGCCATTTCAACATGTACAGCTATGTGTGCAGCGAATTGCCAAAGGTCATCGCCGCGAATTTCCCTGTTCAGCACGCAAAGCAAGGCATTTTTGGGCACTCGATGGGCGGTCACGGGGCCCTGACGATCGCACTGAAGAATCCCGGCCAATATCGCTCCGTGTCGGCGTTCGCGCCAATCGTCGCGCCGTCGCAGGTGCCGTGGGGGCGCAAGGCGTTTCCGCGCTATCTCGGCGGCAATCCGGCGGACTGGACATCGTACGATGCCGTCGAACTGCTCAAAACGAAGCGATTTTCGGGCACGATCCTCATCGACCAAGGGGATGCGGACAAATTTCTCGCCGAGCAGCTGCGGCCGCAGTTGTTCGCGGCGGCCTGCGACGGCGCCGGACAGGCTTTGACGCTGCGCATGCAACCGGGCTACGACCACAGCTACTACTTCATCAGCACCTTCATGGAAGACCATCTGCGCCATCATGCCGCGGCGCTGAATGCTTCGGTTTCGTAGCACCCACTGTTTCGGATCAGTAACACCGTGCACCAGGCGCGCCCGCATTCGCGCCATGGCCGCGCGCAACCAATTGATTGACAAGTGTTATTTTCTGGAGGGTTGCGCTGGCACGCAAGCTGCTACGTGTTCCTCATACGGCATGCGCGCTAAAAGAATTTCTATAAGGAGCCCGATCCAATGAAAACGAGAGCCGCGGTCGCCTGGGAGGCCGACAAACCCCTGCGCATCGAGGAGGTCGATCTGGCCGGTCCGAAGGCGGGCGAGGTCATGGTGCGTATCGTGGCGACCGGCGTCTGTCACACCGACGCCTTCACGCTGTCCGGAGCGGACCCCGAAGGCCTGTTTCCGGCGATTCTCGGCCACGAGGGCGGCGGCATCGTCGAGGAAGTAGGCGCCGGAGTGACGAGCGTCAAGCCAGGCGATCACGTGATCCCCCTCTATACGCCCGAGTGCGGCGAGTGCGAATACTGCCGGTCGGGGAGAACCAATTTGTGTCAGAAAATCCGCGTGACGCAAGGCAAGGGCGTGATGCCGGACGGCACCTCGCGGTTTTCCTTCAAGGGCAAACCGATACTGCATTACATGGGCACGAGCACGTTTTCCGAACACACCGTACTGCCGGAGATTTCGGTC
>DATKSH010000073.1:0-7772 GCA_035531735.1 Alphaproteobacteria bacterium | reverse complement strand
GCAAAGTTCCCGCCGTGATTTACGGCGACAAGCAAGCGCCGGTAACGGTGGTGCTGGAGCATAACCTGCTCGTTCGCCAGATCGAAAAAGCCGGCTTTTTCACCCATCTGATCGATCTCGACATCGATGGCAAGAAACATCGCGTACTGCCGCGCGACGTGCAATTCGACCCGGTCAGCGACCGGCCCCTGCATGTCGATTTCCTGCGTGTGTCGGCCTCGACCACTGTGCGCGTCGGCGTGCCGGTGGTGTTCCTCGATGGCGACAAATCGCCCGGCATCAAGCGCGGCGGCACCCTCAACATCGTCCATCACGAGATCGAGATTTCGTGCGCGCCCGATAAAATTCCGCAGAAATTCGAGGTCAGCCTCGAAGGGCTTGAGATCAACGACACCGTGCATTTGAGCGCGATCAAATTGCCCGAAGGCGTGCGTCTCACGACCCACGAAAAGGATTTCACCGTCGCCACCATTGCGGTGCCTTCGGCGATCAGGGCCGAGGCCGAGGAAGCCGCCGCTGCCAAGGCCGCCGCCGAAGCCGCTGCCGCCGCGCCGGTCGAAGGCGCCGTGCCGGCCGAGGGTGCGGTTGCCGCCGCGCCGGGTGCGGCTCCGGCCGCCGATGCCAAGGGTGCTGCGGCTCCGGCCGCCGGCGGCAAGGCTGCCGCGCCGGCTGCGGACGCCAAGAAGGCGGAGAAAAAGTAGCTGCTAGGTGCTAGGTGCTAGGTTCTAGTTGCTAGCGGTTTTGAATTTGCTTTGCTACCACCTAGCAACCAGCCACTAGCATCTATGCAATTTACCCGCCTCATCGTCGGCCTCGGCAATCCGGGACCCGAACATGCCATGAATCGGCACAATATCGGCTTCATGGCGGCCGATGTCATTGCCGCGCGCCAGGAGCTTTCGCCATGGAAACGGAAATTCAAAGGCGTGGTGACGAGCGGCACGGAAGCCGGCGTGAATTTCCTGCTGCTCAAGCCCGAAACGTTCATGAACAATTCCGGCGAGGCGGTCGGTGAGGTGATGCGCTTTCATAAATTATCGCCACATGAGGTGATCGTGTTCCACGACGACCTCGATTTGCAGCCGGGACAAATCAAGATCAAGCGGGGCGGCGGCGCGGGCGGCCATAACGGGATTAAATCCTGTGACGCCCATATCGGGCCGGATTATTGGCGCGTGCGGTTGGGAATCGGGCATCCGGGTCGTGGCGCAGTCGCGGTTGCGACCGGCGCTTGCGCGCCGGGCGCAGAGCAGTCGCGCCAAAATAAAAAAGGCGAAGCGGTGTTAAATTATGTCTTGGGCAATTTCGCCAAGGCCGATCATGCATGGCTGGGGCCGTTGCTTGGATCGCTGGCCGCCGAGTTGGGCTTGCTGCTGAAAGGCAGGGTGGCGGAATATTTAGGCCATGTGTTGCGGGAGATGGATAAACCGTCTTTCCGGAATCAGTGAACGACTAAAGGTGAACCGAAACATTTGCCATAAAACACGGCGTCATTCCGCAAAATTTTCTTTTCCGCCGCAAGGCGGGAAAGAAAATTTATCCGGAATCCGAGTTGGTTATTTCTGGATCAAACAGGAAATCGGATTCCGGATAAATTTCCATTCTTTCGCCAAGCGAAAGAATGGAAATTTTCCAGAATGACGTTTCTCGGCGGGAGAATTCATCATGGGCTTTAACTGCGGCATCGTCGGCCTGCCCAATGTCGGCAAATCGACGCTTTTCAACGCTCTCACGGCAACCGCGGCGGCGCAGGCGGCCAATTATCCGTTTTGCACCATCGAACCGAATGTCGGCCGCGTGGCAGTGCCGGACGAGCGTTTGGAGAAACTCGCCGCCATCGCCGCGTCAGCCAAGATCGTGCCGACGCAGCTTGAATTTGTCGATATTGCCGGCCTCGTGCGCGGCGCGGCGCGAGGCGAAGGGCTCGGCAACCAGTTCCTCGCCCATATCCGCGAGGTCGATGCCGTCATCCATGTTTTGCGCTGCTTCGAGGGCGAGGTCACGCATGTCGAAGGCTCGGTCGATCCGTTGCGCGACGCGGAGACGGTCGAAACCGAATTGATGCTGGCCGATCTCGACAATCTGGAGAAACGTCTTTCCAACATGCAGAAAAAAGCCAAACAGGGCGACAAGGAAGCCGCCGAGCAGGTCGCGGTGATGGAACCAGCGGTTACGGCGTTGCAGGAAGGCAAGCCGGCGCGGACGCTTTTTTCGCAACTGAACGCCGGGCAGAAAAAGATTTTGAAAGCCTTGCAACTGGTGACGGCAAAACCCGTTCTCTATGTCGCCAATGTCGGCGAGAGCGAAGCCGCCAAGGGCAATGCGCTGTCCGAAAAAGTCGCGGCACGGGCGAAGGCGGAAGGCGCCGAAAGCGTGGTGATCGCCGCCGCCATCGAGGCCGATGTCGCGCAGCTTGGCAGCGAGGAAGAGAAGAAAGAATTTCTCGATGCGCTGGGCTTGCAGGAGCCGGGGCTCAATCGCGTGATCCGCGCCGGTTACACATTGCTCGATCTCCTGACCTTTTTCACCGTCGGGCCCAAGGAGGCGCGGGCATGGACGGTGCGGCGCGGGGCGCTTGCGCCCGAAGCCGCCGGCGTGATCCACACCGATTTCGAGCGCGGCTTCATCAAGGCCGAGACTATATCCTATGCCGACTACATTGCGGCCAATGGCGAGGCCGGCGCGCGCGAGGCCGGCAAATTACGGCAGGAAGGCAAGGATTACGCGGTCAAGGACGGCGATATTTTTCATTTCCGGTTTAATGTGTGAGGGGGGCGGTATGTCCGAATATCCGATTTACCAAATCGACGCTTTCACCAATCGATTGTTCAAGGGCAATCCGGCGGCGGTATGCCCGCTGGCGGAATGGCCAGCGGACGAAATACTGCAAAGCATCGCGGCGGAAAACAACCTGTCCGAGACCGCGTTTTTCATGCCAAACGGCGGCGATTACGAATTGCGCTGGTTCACGCCGATGGTCGAAATCGACCTTTGCGGCCACGCGACGCTGGCCAGCGCCCATGTGCTGTTTCGGCATCTCGGTTATAAGGGCGAGCGCATCGCTTTTCACACCAAGAAGGCCGGCACGCTTTATGTCGCGCGCGACGGCGAATGGCTGACGCTCGATTTTCCTGTGCGGTCGCCCGCGCCTTGCGCCCTGCCGCCGGGCGCTATCGAAGCTTTGGGCGGGCCTGCGCCCAAGGAATGCGGCGTGTCGCGCGACTTCATGTTTGTTTATGAAAACGAAGATGTTATCCGCGCGTTGCAGCCCGATTTCCGCAAATTGCGGGAAGTCCGGCAAGGCGGAAAGCAGCGCTACGCCATCGTCACCGCGCCCGGCAAAGATTGCGATTTCGTCAGCCGCTTTTTCTGCGCCGGCGACGGCATCGACGAAGACCCGGTGACCGGCTCGGCCCATTGCACGCTCGTGCCTTATTGGGCCGCGAAACTCGGTAAGACAGAATTCCTTGCGCGCCAGCTTTCGGCGCGCGGCGGCGAATTGCGTTGCCGGCTTAAGGGCGACCGGGTTTTGATTTCCGGGCAGGCGGTGACTTATATGGAAGGCAAGATTTTTGTTTCGTAAAACGAGGTAAAATGGATTCCCGCTTTCGCGGGAATGACGCCGATGGTATAAGTTTTTTCTGATTTCTGACATCTGTTTTCGGGACCCTGACAAATGGCCGGCCATTCCCACGCAAAGAACGTCATGCATCAGAAAGGAAAATCCGATGCCAAGAAGGCGAAGATTTTCAACAAGCTGGCGCGCGAGATCATGGTGGCGGCCAAATTGGGCTTGCCCGATCCCGCTTCCAACCCGCGCCTGCGCGCCGCCATCATTGCCGCGCGCAAGGAGAATTTGCCGCGCGAGCGCATCGATCGCGCGATCAAGGCGGCCCAGCCCGGCGCGGCCGATAGTGCCAATTACGAAGAGGTGCGTTATGAGGGCTATGGCCCCGGCGGTTGCGCGCTCATCATCGAGGCCCTGACCGACAACCGCAACCGCACGGCTTCCGAACTGCGCACCATTTTATCGAAGCTCGGCGGCAGCATGGGCGAAAGCAATTCGGTCGCCTTCATGTTCGAGCGGCGCGGCTTTATCTTTTTCATGGCCGCCGTCGCTTCGGCCGACGCGATGCTGGAGGCGGTCATTGATGCCGGCGGCGAGAATGTCGAATCCGATGCCGACGGCCATGCGGTCACCAGTTCGGTTGAGGATTTCGGCGCGGTGCGCGATGCGCTGGAAGCGAAATTCGGCGAACCGGCCGAGGCCAAGTTGGTGTGGCAGCCGAAGAACCTTGTGCTGGTGGCGGGCGAAGCGGCGCAGGATTTGGTCAAATTGCTCGACGCCCTCGACGACAACGACGACGTGCAGAACGTCACCGGCAATTACGAGATGTCCGCGGCGGAGATGGAAAAGTTGCGGGCGTGACGAAGCCGGGGCGTGCCTCTATAATCGTAAAAAATCGTTGGATTCCGATGCAACCCTCCGCCGTCCTCGAAACCCTTCTGCTCGATAAATGGCGCGGGCCGTTCACGTCGGAGGTTATGGCGCACGCGGTCGCGGCTTTGGAGCAAGGCAAGGTTTTGTACCTGCCGCAATTGCCGGTTCGTATCGAAGAGGATGAGGACGATTTGCTCGATCCGGTCACCGCTGGTGCTGCGCGCAAGAATATCAGCTATGACCCTGCGAGCGGACACCTTGCCAACGCGACGGTCGATGCCGTGGGCGCCGTGCGGCTTAAAGGCATGATGGATCGCTTCGGGCGCTGTGCCGCGCGTTTTTTGGAGGATTTGATCCCGGCCTATGCCAGTGCTTTGGAGAAAGGCCGCACCAGTTTCCGCCCGCTCGAGATCGCGGGCCGCACAAGCTCGCCGCGCCACGACGACAAGCGCCTCCATGTCGATGCCTTTCCCAGCCGGCCTTTGCGCGGCAAACGCATCCTGCGCCTGTTCAGCAATGTGGCGCGCGACGGCGCCGCGCGGCAGTGGCGCGTGGGCGAGCCGTTCGGCGCTTTCGCGCGGCAGTTCATGCCGCGCGTCGGCGCGCCGCCATCGCCGTGGCGCGCTTTGTTGCTGGATGTGCTGGGCATTACCAAGGGACGGCGCAGCGCTTACGATCATTACATGCTCAATCTGCATGACGGCGCCAAGCTCGACGCGGATTATCAGGCGGGCGCGCCGCGGGCGGAGATTGCATTTCCCGCCGGCGCGACGTGGTTGTGTTACACGGACCAGGTGCTGCATGCGGCCTTGAGCGGCCATGGCGCTTTGGAGCAGACTTTTTATTTGCCGGTCGCGGCGATGGCTGAGCCGGGGACTTCGCCTTTGCGGGTGCTGGAAGGAATCAAGGGGCGGGCGTTGGTTTAGTCATTTATCGCTTTGATGAAATGGTTCCGGGAAAAAGGTTAGAGCCCTCCCCTAACCCCTCCCGCAAGCGGGAGGGGGACCGAGCCCGCCGCTCGGAAAAGGTTTTGCTTAATTGGAGAGAGTTTTAGGCGATAATCCCCTTCAACCCCGGATCGGGCCGGTAGCCGGGAATGAATTGGGCGATGCGCTTGTCGTCGAGGTCGAATTGCGCGGCCGCCACCCGGCCGAGGATGCTGCGGAAATCGGTGGTCACTTTCAAATCGCGGTTTTCGTAAAGCTGCGCCTCCTCAAGGCCCGGCCAACGGCCCCACACCTTACCGCCCTTGACGCGGCCGCCCAGAACCCATGCGACATTGCCGTGGCCGTGATCGGTGCCGGCATTGCCGTTCTCGGCGACGGTGCGGCCGAATTCGGACATCACCACGACGGCGGTATCGTCCCATGCCGGGCCGAGCCCTTCTGCGAGGGCCGCCAGGCCGTCGCCGAGATTCTTAAGGCGGTTGGCAAGCTGGCCTTTGGAATTGCCTTGATTGACATGGGTGTCCCAGCCGCCGACATCCATGAACACAAGCTGGATGCGCGGATCGGCCTTGATCATGTCGGCGACCTTGGCGGTTTCTTCGGCGAAGCCGGCCGCGCCCGGCGCGCCGCGCGCCGAGGCCACCATTTCCTTGTCGAGATCGCGGATCATGTCGGCGCGGGCGGCGGTCGCCTGCTCGTAAAGCTTATTGAGTGCCGGATGCGAACCGTAAAGCCGGCCGAAGGCTTCATCAACCAGCGGATTGCCTCCCGTGCCGCCATTGGCCGGCGGGCGCAGGCCGAGCGGCACCGTCGTCACGTCGTAAGTTCCCTGAAAAATTTTCGGCAAGGTGTTGCCGAAACTGAGCGCGCGGGTGGGGTCGCCGTTGGCAGGCAGGATTTGCGCGAGCCCGTTCATCCAGCCCTGTTTCGCCATGGCTGAGTCGAGTAAGGCGGTTTCCATGATGTCCTGCGCCTCGAAATGCGAGCGCGTTTCGGCCGGCGAGCCGCTGGCCTGCACGAAAGCCAGCGTGCGGTTTTGCCACAACGGCATCAGGGCCGAAAGCGAGGGGTGCAGGCCGAAGAAACCGTCGAGATCGATCAGGCCGCCATCGTCCTTGGGCGGCGGCAGGGCGATAGAGCTTCGCACGCGGTAGTAATGCGGCTCCGTATAGGGCGTGACGAGGCTTAACCCGTCCACCGCGCCGCGCATCAAAACCATGACCATGTGTTTTTGCGCGGCTTCCGGCGCGGCCAGCGCCCAGCCGCGGCGGCCGAGCGGCAACAGACAAAAACCGCCCGCCAGCATCATGCCTTTCAACAAATCGCGGCGCGTGAACATGAGGGCCTCCTTAATAGTAGAGAAATTCCGGGCTGCCGATCAGGAGCGCCGGTTGCAAACGCGGCGGCGCGTCCGCGACGGTCGCAAGGGTGTTGGGCGTCCATGTGTTGCCCATCGTGGCCTCGATGGTGGCCGTGGTTTGCGGGCCGAAAAAGCGGGCGAAACTTTTGGCCACGGCGATGCGCTTCAAAAGCCCGTCGGAATTGAGCCATTGGTCGTTGCCGTCGCCATAGCCGTTGGGCGTCAGGCAACGATACAGCGGTTCGCCCATGCCGGCGATGGCGCCTTGCAACGCGCGGGTGTCGCCTTGCGGCATCACGCCGGAAGCGCGCAGGGCCGAGACCACAAAGCGCAACGGCGGCTTGAATTTGTTTTGCGCGTTGTGCGGATCCCAGAATTCCGGCGAATACAAGATAACCTTGAGCATGGTGGCGATGTTGCCACCGGTTTTTTCGTAAGTCGCGGTCACTTTATCGACCAGTGAGGCGGGCGGATCGTCGGCGACAAAATAGCGGGCGAGTTCATAGGAAATGTGATGCGCGGTCGCCGGGCTGGCGGCCAGCATATCCAGCACATGCTCGATTTCCCCTTCGCCGCCGCCTTTTACGGTTTTACCGAGGAACACATGGTCGCCGAAATCGTGGCGCGCCGGGTCGAAGAAAAACGCCGCCTTGTCGGCCATCGCCGGCCCGCGCGCGAGGCCCCAGCCGGTCAGGATATAGGCAAGGGTGGTGACGTCTTTTTGCGTGTAGCCGCCATCGACGCCGAGCGTGTGTAGCTCCATGATCTCGCGCGCATAATTCTCGTTGATGCCAAGCTGCTTGCCGCGCCGTTGCAGCACCCTTTGCGCGAAGGGGCTGTCGGGCGCGGTATCCTGCCAGTTATCGAGATAAAACAACATGGCGGGCGCGTGGGCGACCGCGCCGAGCAGTGCACGGAAGGAGCCGAGCGCATGCGGGCGGAGGACGTCGTATTCGTAAGAGGCGGTGAAAATCTGGTCGGGGCCTTTCGGCCAGAATACGTTGAAGTGATTGAACCAGAAATC
>DATKSH010000072.1:0-8014 GCA_035531735.1 Alphaproteobacteria bacterium | reverse complement strand
AGACGAAAGGGATGCCCGCGTCATTCGCGGCCTCCATGACCGCGCGCGTGGTGTCCATCCGGCCATTGAAGAAAAAAAGGCCGTCGAGCTTCTCTTTCCCGATCCAGGCACGCGCCGCCGCGTAAGTCCGGGCGGCGGCCGGTTTTAACGCTTCCTTGAAACGGCGGAAATCGGCGCTTTCGTAATCGGCATCGGTTTCGAAACGCCCGAGGCTACTGGCGCTGGATGCGACCCATTCATCCACGGCTTCCGCCGGCGCGGCAGGCCCCGACGACGCCAGCGCGCCGATCGATGAAACGCTCTCGTTATCGTAGGTACGGATATTGCCGAGCCGGCACGCTGCGCATTCGACGACCGATGGCCGACGCGGGCGCATCTGGCGGATATTGCAGGTGGGCAAATCGCCGTCACAGGCCAAAAACACCGCCTGGTGCCCGGCCTGTCGGGCAAGCTGCGCGAGATAATACATCTGCGTAACGTGCGGCCGCCACGAATAAATGGTGGTAAATCCGATCTTCATGCCAGCCATCCATAAGCGGTTTTGCGGAATAATCAATCCTTTGATGGCGCGTGCCCGGAGCCCCCGGCCCCTTGCCGTTGAACCCGAAAAGCAACCATGCGATAAATATTTTCTTCATCTTGAGAGAAATATCGATATGAGGCTCCCGATTACGGGAACCTCTTTTTTTGATGCCCGGCAACCGCAAGTTGGGTCGCGCGCGGTGCTTGCAGCGGATCGGTCGGCATGGTATTTTTTTTCCGCTTTTGCCGAGAAAAATCTTTTTGTATCTTTGGGTTACGGGATCATGCCGATGTCGCGCCTGCGCCACCTTGTCAAAACGCTCGAAGCGCATCCCAGCTATTCGCTCATGCGCACCGTCGCCCGTTTCGGCTCGGTGCGCCAAACGGTGGCGCTAGGCCGTCATCTTGCACAAGCCGGGCGGCTGCGCGCCTATATCGAGGCCTGCGAAGCGCGGCGCGGCGAAAGGCTTTTTCCCAATATCGATCCGATTGCTTTTGCCGAGGATTTGAAAAACAACGGCGTCACTTTCGGCTTGCGCCTGCCGGATGGCTTGACCGAGGCGATCCGCGAATTCGCAGAAAGCCAGCCCTGCTACGCCGACCGCGAACCGGCCAAGGGCTTTATGCTGGCACGTAAGGAAGCAATCGAACAAATCCTCGGCAAGCCGCTGCTGCTGGCCCAGTATTTTAATACGACCAAAGATTGCACCGCCATCGCGCAACTGGTGGCCGATCCGGCGCTGCGGGAAATCGCCGCCCGTTATCTGCGATCGGTGCCGACTTTCGTCGGTGCCAATCTGTGGTGGACGTTTCCGGTCAAGGCGCGCGCGGAAGACCGCGACCGCCACGCGCATTTGTTCCATCGCGACGTCGACGATTTCCGCTTTTTCAAGTTTTTCTTTTACCTGACCGACGTCGAAAAGAACGACGGCGCCCATATGTGCGTCGCGACCTCGCATCGCCATCCGCCCTTTATAAAGCTAAAGGATCGCTGGCTAATCCGCCGCTACCAGGACCGGGAAGTTGAGGCTTTTTACCCCAAAGAACGCATCCTCGAAATCACCGGCAAGGCCGGCGACGGCTTTGCCGAGGACACCACCTGCATGCACAAGGCGCGGACGCCGGAGCGCGCGCCGCGCCTTTGCCTATCGTTGACTTTCGCGCTGTTTGATTACGGAACCATGCACGACCGCCGCGACCCGGCGGCGCTCAAAATGGCGGCCTGAGGAGTCGCGGCCGCATCGGCGTACGGCTGGTCAAATCAGGGCCGGGCCCAGGCAATCCGCGAAATGCCAAGAACGCCGGCGCACGGCGATGCAGCGGCTATCTTCAATTCCATAAGCCATGCTCCATAGCGAAACGCCAGTAACCGGGAGGGAAATGCCGTTTCATTCTGCCGCGCCGGCAAAACGAACGGCTCGCCGCCGACCTCAACGCGAATATCTTCCGAGGCTTGGTAGCGGATCACGACACCCTGTGGCTTGCCGGCTTCGTCCGCCGGCGCAAGCGCGGCAATCAAAGGCTCATCGGGCGTGACGACGATCATGGCCGGGCCTTCCGGTCCGGCAGTTTGCCATTCGCCGGACAGGATATAGGGGCGGTGAAAGTCATCATTCGAATCGATGAGGGGGCCCGGTTTCCAGTCGAGCCGGCGCTTGACGACGCGCGCCGGCACGCCGACGGCAATCGCAAAAGGCTCGATGTCGCGCACCACGCAGGCATTGGCGCCGATCACGCTGCCCTTGCCGATAGTGACGCCGGGGCCAATAAAGACATTGATGCCGATCCAGCAATCGTCCTGAATCCAGACCGGCCGGTCGAGGCCGCGCGCCAGTTCGGGATTGGCTTCGATCAGCCGTTCCTGCTCGCGGATCGGCAAATGCGGCGCGATATGAAAAGCATGCACGCCCGACGAGATGAAAACATTGGGCGCCAAAAGGCAATCGCGGCCGATGCGTACGGCGTTGTTGAACGAACAGCGGCGTTGGATGGAGGTGCGATCGCCGATGCGCACGGTGGAATCGGTTTGGATTTCAATATCCGACGACATCCAGACGCCGGCGCCGGCGACAAGCGTTCCTTTGTCGCCGGTAATGAAGCGCGTGCGCGCGCCGATTTTGCTGCCGCACCCGATCTTGAAAGATCCCGCGCGACCCAGCAACAACGCGCTCGGCGAAACATGCACGCCACACAAGGCCCACAAGAAAGCGCGGCCCCATCGCACCGGCCACAGCCACCACAAAAAAAGTTTCAACATGATTGCCTGCCCACGAAGGCGGCGGCGGTCGCCGTCACGAAATAGGTCGCCACCGTCAGCGCCGCCGCCAGAATGCCCGCATCCATCATGGTTATGACATGGCCGGCGGCAAAATGCATATAGGCGGCAAAACCGGCGATGATGACAAAGGTGGCGGTTAAATTTAGCTTGAATAAAAGTTTCTCGCGGTGCGCAACCAGCAAGAAGCTGATCCAGAAATCGGATAATCGCAGCATGGCGATCGCGAGAAACAGGGGCAAAAGCCTGACGACGTCGTCATATTGCGGGTACCAGTTATGTATGGCGTAGGCCAGAATATAGTAAGCGGGCACGGCGGCGGCGGCGCTGATCGAAAAAATGGCGACCGAAATAGCCAGCGATATTTTATAAGCGAAGCGCTGGCCTTCCTGCACGCGACGGCGGGCAACGAACGGATAGAGCGACGAATTGACCAGCGCCTGAACCGACTGGCCGGTCGTCAGTACGATGCAGGCGAAAGAATAGTGGGCAAAGGACGCCGCATCCAGCCGGTCCGAGGCCAGCCAACGATCTACGCTGTATTGAATGAAGCCAAGGGTCGAAACGGCCATCATCATGCGCGCCGCGCCCCAATCTATCTTGCCGAATCGGTTGAGGGCGAGGCGGTAGATGGCGACCGTGGTCGCCGCAGCGTAGCGCGTGGATGTGCGAAAAAAGACCTGCGACAGGACGATCATGATGCTGCCTTCGGTTAACAGCGCTACGAAAGCCGAATGGGTGATAACGGCAGCGATCACGCCGAGGACCAGTGTCGCCGCCGCGCGGGCGAAATTCTGCCCGGCGAACAGCAGGGCATGGCCGCGGCTGCGGCTTTCGATGGTCGAGATAATGAAAAGCTGCAGCGACAGGCCGTGAACAAGGCCAACGGCCAGAATGTCCGGCGTGATGCTGCCGATTGAAAGGCCGGCGCCAGCGAGAAGCAGGCCGAGCGCCGCGCAGCCGACTGCGATCAGGTTAGCCTGAGCCGCCAGCACCAAGCCGCGATATTCCTGCCCGCGCACCAGCATCATCGGCCAGCCGCGCTGCAACAGCGGCTGGAGGCCGAAACAACCCAGCATGCAAAAAGACCCCGAAACCAGAACGCCATTGCTGAAGCGGGAAAATTCGCCGATACTCAAAATATGCGCCATGACCAGCGAGCGCACCATCGCCAGCCCCATCGCCGCCGCCAAAGGCGGCACATACCAAAGCTGGCGCATCCGTGCGGGCGTGGCGCCCTTTTTCAGGCGCTGCAAGTGGCGAAGCATAAAATTCGTGGTCCTTTTCGGCGCGCGATGGCCATGGATAATGCGATTCCTATCGCCTTCGGCCCGGAAAAAACAAGATGCCTTTTTGACTACTCATACGACCCCAACCTTGGGTTCAATCCACAATTAACAAGAGATTAAGGTTGGCTCGATTCAAGAGTCATAGCAAGAAGATAGCTATGGCTAAGAGATATGAATTGATCTGCGCACAGTGGGTACAATTACCGCCACCAATATGGTGGGGGACAGGCGCACGCCATCGATCCGGCGTGATCCGCCCCAAGCAAAACCGGCAAATGAACCAAGTTATTGCATTGTTTAACTATTTTCTCGAGTCAATGTCGCGCTTGATGACATACCAACTAGTTGGTATTAATCTCGCAGATGGATTTTTTGCCCGGTTCGATCATGGCCAGAGAGACAAACGCTAAAACCAGAATCTTTGAGGCCGCCTTGTCCGTCATCCGCACCAAGGGTTACGCCGCCACCACGGTGGACGATCTATGCGCCGCGGCCGGCGTGACGAAAGGCGCGTTCTTCCATCATTTCAAAAGCAAGGAAGATTTAGGAATCGCCGTCGCGCACTATTGGTCGAAGATAACGGATGATTTTTTTGCCGCCGCACCCTATCACAAGCACGCCGACCCGCTAAAGCGAGTTCTTGGCTATATCGATTTTCGCAAATCCATCCTCAAGGGCAAGCTGCCCGAATTCACCTGCCTCGTCGGCACCATGGTGCAGGAAATTTATGATACCAATCCGGCTATTCGCGATGCGTGCGAGACCAGCATCGGTAACCACGCAGCAAAGGTCGAATCCGACATCGCCGAGGCGATGAAGCTTTACAGCATACGCGCGACATGGACGGCCAAAAGCCTCGCCCTGCACACGCAAGCGGTGCTGCAAGGTGCATTTATACTGGCCAAGGCGGCCGGCAATGCCAAAGTCGCCGCCGATTCCGTCGATCACCTGCGTCGCTATGTCGAGTTTTTGTTTCAATCCTCAGCCCGTAAAAGGAGGACACCATGAGCACCAACGACGCCTATCTGGCTATCTTTCTCGGCAGCAAGGCCAGTCAAAAAATGAAGCAATGGAACGAGCTTCCCGAAGCGGAACGGCAGGCAAAAATGCAGGAAGGCATCGCCGCCTGGAAAGCATGGGTCGAAAAACATCAGGCCGCGATCATCGGCATGGGCGGGCCACTCGGCAAGACCAAGAAGATTTCGCCGCACGGTATCGAGGATATTAGCAACGAGATGGGCGCCTATATGGTGGTGCGCGCGGAATCGCACGAGGCCGCCGCCAAGTTATTCGAGAACCATCCGCACTTCACGATCTTCCCCGGCGAACGCGTGGAAGCAATGCCGGTTCTGCCGATACCGGGCGCTCAAGACGCCTGCCCGCCCACCAAGGCTTGAGGGAGTTCGCCATGCCCCATACCGTTCGCCTGCATCGCGTTTTGGCGACCAAGCCGGAGAAGATCTATCGCGCGTTCCTTGAAGCGGATGCGCTGGCCAAATGGATTCCTCCCAACGGCTTTGCCTGCACCGTGCATCATCTCGACGCCAAACTCGGCGGCACTTTCAAGGCGTCGTTCCGCAATTTTACCACCGGCCATAGCCATTCGTTCGGCGGCACATACCTCGAACTGGTGCCGCATGAACGACTGCGCTACACCGACATCTTCGACGATCCCAACATGCCGGGCGAAATTCAGGTGACGGTGACGCTGAAGAAAGTATCGCTCGGCACCGAACTCGCCATCGTCCAAGAAGGCTTGCCGGACGCCATTCCCAACGAGGCTTGTTACCTCGGCTGGCAGGAATCGCTGCGCAATTTGGCGCGGCTGGTCGAGCCGGAAATTAACCAATAGGAAACCTGCACCCGCCAACTTTAAGGAGAAAGGCCATGAGCAAAACGGATAAAGCCCTGCCGCGCATAGCATCGCGCGACGAATGGGTAGCGGCCCGGCTGGGATTGCTCAAGGAGGAGAAAGAGTTAACGCGGCACGGCGATGAGGTAGCGCAGCAACGACAGGAATTGCCGTGGGTCCTGATCGACAAGGAATATCGCTTCGAGACCGACGAAGGCAGCGCCTCGCTAGAGGATCTGTTCAAAGGCCGCTCGCAGCTCCTCGTTTATCACTTCATGTTCGGGTCCGATTACACGGCGGGATGCCCGTCCTGCTCGTCGATCGCCGACGGGTTCAATGGCATTGCCACGCATCTGGCCAATCACGACGTGATGCTGTGGGCGGTGTCGCGTGCGCCGTTAACGAAGCTTGAGGCCTACAAACGGCGGATGGGATGGACGTTTCCATGGGCCTCGTCGGCCGGCAGCGATTTCAACGCGGATTTCAATGTCTGGTTCACCGAAGAGCAGCAGCGCGCGGGGGAAATCGAATATAACTACCGGCGCGAAGCCCCCATGCGCGAAGAGCCGGCACACGAACCGATGGCTGGAAAATCCGTTCGGGAGTGGCAGGTGCGCGAAGGTCAAAGGCCCGTCGCGCAGATCGCGGCCATGGCCGGAACCGATGTTCCCACCTACACGCGCGACCGGCCGGGCATGAGCGCGTTCGCAATGGAGAACGGCGCCGTCTATCATACCTATTCCACCTATTCGCGCGGATTGGATGGTCTATGGGGAATGTATCAGTGGTTCGACCGCGCGCCCAAAGGCCGTAACGAGACGGGCGTGTGGCTACGCCGCCGTAATGAGTATTAGACGAGGTTAGGCACGGCCATCGATACGCGCTATTTGCGCGACCGTCTCTTGCCCCTTGGCGTCGGTGACAAGCTCGTAACTCACCCGCTGGCCTGTGCGTATTCCCGTAAGGCCGGCGTCATCAATCACGCGCCGCTCGACGAATATATTGGGCTGCCCGTTTCCCTGCGCGATGTAGCCGCCTTTTCTGATGTCGTACCATTTCATGTAGCCTTCGGCCATGATGTTTCCCCCAAGCCACGTTTGCCGCCCCACCGCGAGCCGGCGTGCCTGCTGCAAGGAACATCGATTGTCATGAAGACAGAGGATGCTTCGAACTCGTCGCGACCTAGTAACGGCGACCCAAAGGCCGTTCTTTCAGTATGGCCCCGGCAGGCATTCGAGCGCCCGGCAAGGCAACTAAGAAGAAGCGAGAAAACCAGTCTAGCGAGGTATGATGAAGAGCCGATTAACTTTCCGCGTTTTTGGGTTATTCGCGCTTTTGCTGAGGAAAGAGGGACAAAAACCAAGGGCGCCGCCCTGCCGGGCGGCGCCCTCAATCTTTTCATCTTGCGATGACGTTTGGCGATTAAGCGGCGTTTTCAATCCTGAGATTGACGGCCGATTCCTTGCCCTTGTTGTTGGGCGCCACGTCATAGCTGACATGCTGGCCCTCGTTGAGGTTGGCGATACCCGCACGCTCGAGCGCGCTGATATGCACGAACACATCGGGCCCGCTTTCGTCGGGCTGGATGAATCCGAAGCCCTTGGCGGGGTTGAACCACTTTACTTTACCTGTTGCCATTGTTTTTCTCCTTACATCTGGCGTTAGGCCGCGCCGGAATGACGAGGCCTATGAGCGTAGTCCCGGGCGGAAAAGGTTTCCGGGCCGGGATAACTCTTTGGCAAAAGCGAGGGGAAATTGGCCGCGAGGCCAGTTCTGTGCACCGGTTTTGGCCGGATACAGCCGTTCCCGAAGGACCGGCCCATGCAGAAGCAACAGAGTTGTTCTAAACTCGAAAAAGAAACTACCACGCCAAGGAACCGAAAGCAATCAAATTGGCGGCGCCGGCAACGGGCTGGAATTGCTGGCAATCTTTGGTGGCGTGCCGGACAGGCTGAATCTGGGAACTGGGAACTGGGAACTGGGAACTGTCTTTGCCTATCAGGCCAACATGGCTAAAATCAAGCACTAAACAGGCTGCGGAGCCAGCCCTTTAACGGTTAGAATCCCCGTCTACCT
>DATKSH010000071.1:0-2528 GCA_035531735.1 Alphaproteobacteria bacterium | reverse complement strand
GGCCGCGCACCGGCCGGCCGATTATGCGTGGAAGATCGGCGGCGTGATCGGCGGCGTGCGCGAGCAGGCCGTGCCGCCGGGCGTCCCGCTCGCCACGCTGATCGCCATGCATCTCGGCATCCTCAAAACTAAATGCGGCGGCGCGTTTACCTCGAGCACGGCGCACGAGGAACGCGTGGCCGGCGGAAAACTCGACACGGCGGAGGCCGAATGCCGCCGCGCCGGCCAGCCGGTATTCCTCGCCATCCTTTATTATCTCTCGGCCGCGCACGCCCATTTCACGGTCTTCACCCACGAAGCGCCGCTGCCGGCGCGGTCACAAGCGCTGGCCGACCGCGACGCGCTGGCGCGGGTGTTTCGCGCGGCGCCGGCCCACGATGACGCCGGCATGCAGGCCCAAAAACCCTGATTTTTATAGTTAGCGCTTTATTACCGGCCCCCATCTTACGCCGAAAACAAGGATTTTGGCGGCCAATCGCCGCGTCCCCGCAAACGCGGGCTTCAGGAAAAATTAATGGAAAAGCCCTTAATATAGGCACATTCATAAAAAAACATGGGTGTCATCGGCGCTCTTTCGGGTTTCGTCGGGCCGGTGATCTGGTGGAAGGCTTAAACATCATGACGGACATTTCCTTTGTGGCCGAGCTTCTCTCGGTGGCGGGAGATGCGGCCTACGACTGGGATCTCAATGCCGACCATATCGAGTGGTTCGGCGCGTGGGACCGGATTTTCGGCGGGGCCGCCGCGCCGCCGGCCGATTCGGCCGCCTTCTACAACGTCATTCATCCCGACGACCGCCATCTCGTGTTCGGCGCCGAAGCCCATGCCATCGACCGCGATTACCGCGTGCACCTTGCCGACGGGACCACGCTTTGGGTGCATGAGCACGGCGTCGCCGAGTTCGGCGGCGGGCGCCTCGTGCGGCAAGGCGGGCTTTTGCGCCGGATCGAAAAACAGTCCGCCCTGGCCGCGCATGACGAGGAATGGCAAGGGCACGACGCCCTGACCGGCTGCCTCAACCGCGCGCATATGCTGAAACGGATCGAACGTGCGCTGGACGCCGCCAAGGCCTCGAAGCGCGTCAGCGCCTATCTCGCGCTCGGCATCGATAAAATGTCGTTCGTCAACGAGGCGGTCGGCATGGAAGCCGGCGACGGGCTTTTGCGCGGCGTGGCCGAGCGCCTCGCGGAACTTCTGCCGACCCGTGCGGTGGTGGGGCGCGTCGGCGGCGACATGTTCGGCCTTTTGCTGCCGGAGCCGATCGGCCGCGACGCCGCGATGCTGGCCGAGCGCCTGTTGCAGGATTTCCGCAATCGCCCCGTCATGACGCCGGTGGCGCCGTTGCACATCACGGTTTCCATCGGCAGCGTGCAAGTGCCGGCGGTCGCCAAAAGCGCGACCGAAGCGATGATCTTCGCCGAACAGGCGCTGCACGACGCCCATCAGCGCGGACGCAATCTCTACGTCGAATACGTCGATTCGCCGGAGCGCATGCAGGAAAACCGCCAGACCCTCGAACTTGGCGAGCGCATCAAGCGCGCCTTCAAGAATGACGGCCTCAAGCTTGCCTTCCAGGCGGTGGTGGATGGCCGCACCTCGGAACCGCTGTTCTACGAGGCCCTGATCCGCATGTTCGGCGACGACGGCCAGATGATCGCGGCCGCCAAATTCGTGCCCGTCATCGAGCAACTGGGCCTCGCCTTCGACCTCGACCGCCTCGTTCTGGAAATGGGAATCCGCGAGCTGGAAGCGGCGCCCGATTTGCGCCTCGCCATCAACATTTCCGGCCTCACCGCCGCGCAGGCCAACTGGCCCGACCATGTGCAGAAGGTGCTGGGTCCGCGCCCCGATGTCGCCAAGCGCCTGATCGTCGAGATCACCGAGACGGCCGCCATCGTCGATGTCGGCGAAACGCGGCGCTTCGTCGATTCCCTGCGCGAACTGGGCGGGCAAGTGGCGCTCGACGATTTCGGCGCCGGCTTCACCTCGATCCGCCATTTGCGCTCGCTGGCGCTCTCGATCATGAAGATCGACAAGGATTTGCTGCATGAGCTTTTGAAGAACGGCGAGCAGCAGCATCTGGTGCGCATGCTGATCGCGATCGCGCGCGGGCTCGGCTTGAAAACCGTCGCCGAAGGCGTCGAAACGGCCGAGGTCGCCGAATGGCTGCGGCGCGAGAATGTCGATATGATGCAGGGTTATTATTTCGCCCGGCCGTCGCTCGAGAAGCCGTGGCTGGCGGGCAAAACAAGCGGCGACGGCAAAGCGCCGCGCATGGCCGATAAAAACGCCGCCCGTACCGGCGATGCCCCTAACGTCATCCGCGCGGCGTTTTAAGCCTTATTCTTCGCCAAATCGGCCAATTGCCGTTGCAGGGCGGCGATCTTTTGCTGCACCTCGTCGCCGGAAACCGGCGCCGGCACGACCGAGGGCATCGGCCGCACATTGCCGGCCGAAGCAGATCCGCCGGAAGACGGGCCGGAAGCCGTGCCCGGAAAAGCCGAGTCCATCGATTCCTCGTCGGACGA
>DATKSH010000070.1:0-2435 GCA_035531735.1 Alphaproteobacteria bacterium | reverse complement strand
GCTACATGACGCAGATCAAATCGCGCCCGCCGACGTTCCAGTTATGGGTCAATAAGCCCGTCGATCTGCCCGAAAGCTATCTGCGCTTCTTAACCGGCGGCCTGCGCAAAACCTTTGAATTACAAGGCGTGCCGATACGGTGGCAGATGAAGAAAAGCGAGAATCCTTATAATAAGTGAGAAAGCACCAAGGGCGTCATCCCGGAAAGTTTTCTCTTCGACCCGCGTAAGCGGGACGAAAGAAAACTTATCCGCGATCCAGTGGGCCTATCCGCAAGAAATGCAGGAATGTCTTTCGTGTCCAACTCATGACGCGCGATTCATTTGTGCGGTTCCGTCGAATATTTCTTCTGGATCCCGGCTTTCGCCGGGATGACGCTGCCGCTACTCGCTGGCCTTCGCAAGAAAAGAAAGCTCACCCTGAATGATGTTGGTGTTCAAATCCGTCAATTCAATCGGGTAATCGCCACTAAAACACGCGTCGCAATATTGCGGCTGCTCGCCGTTGCGGGCCGCCTCGCCCATCGCGCGGTAAAGTCCATCCAATGAAATGAACGCCAGGCTATCCGCGCCGATGAAACGCCGCATCTGCTCCACCGTATAATTATGCGCCAAAAGCTTTTCCGGCTGCGGCGTGTCGATACCGTAGAAGCAGCTATGCTTGGTCGGCGGCGAGGATATGCGCATATGCACTTCCTTGGCGCCGGCCGCGCGGATCATCTCGACGATCTTGGTCGATGTGGTGCCGCGCACGATGCTGTCGTCGATCAGCACCACGCGCTTGCCCTCGATGAAGCGCCGGTTGGCGTTGTGCTTCAACTTGACGCCCAAATGGCGGATGCGGTCGGTCGGCTGGATGAAGGTGCGGCCGACGTAATGGTTGCGGATGATGCCGAGGTCGAAGGGAATGCCGCTCTCGTTCGCATAGCCGATAGCGGCCGGCGTGCCGGAATCCGGCACCGGCACGATGACGTCGGCTTCCACGCCGGCCTCGCGCGCAAGTTCCACCCCAATGCGTTTCCGCATCTCGTATACCGAACGCCCTTCGACCGACGAATCCGGCCGCGCGAAATAGATATATTCGAAGATGCAGAATTTATGTGGTCTTTCGGAAAAAGGCTTGAGGCTTTGTATGCTGTGGCCGTCGAGGATCACCATTTCGCCCGGCTCGACGTCGCGCACGAATTCCGCGCCGATAATATCCAAAGCGCAGGTCTCGCTGGCGATGATATAGGCGCCGTCATGCTGGCCGATAACCAGCGGCCGCACGCCGGCCGGGTCGCGCGCGCCAATGATGGCGTTGCCGGTCATGCAGGCGAGCGACCAAGCACCTTCCACCTGCCGCAACGCCTCGATCAGCCGGTCGATGGCGTTGCCGCCGCGCGCCACCGCCATCAGATGGATGATGACCTCGGTATCGCTGGTCGAGCGGAACAGGCACCCGCGCTTCACCAGTTGCTTGTGCAGGGTATAGGCGTTGGTCAAATTGCCGTTGTGGCACAGGGCGAAGCCACCAAAATCGAAATCGGCGAAGAATGGCTGCACGTTGCGGAGCGCGGTTTCGCCGGTGGTCGAATAGCGTGTATGGCCGAGGGCCATGGAGCCGAGCAGCTTGCCGATCACCGGCCCGGAATTGAAATTCTCGCCGACATGGCCGAGCGCGTGATGCGAATGGAAATGCTCGCCGTCGTAACTGACGATGCCGGCGGCTTCCTGCCCGCGATGCTGGAGCGCATGCAGGCCGAGCGCGGCCATGGCGGCCGCCGAATCCTTGCCGATGATGCCGAACACCCCGCACTCCTCGCGCAGCTTGTCGTCGTCGAAGGGATCGGTGGTCATGCTCATGGCGCGCGCCCCGGCGGTTGGGGTTGAGGCGGTTGCTGCGGCGGCTGTTGTTGCGGCTGCGGCTGGGCGATCAGGCGGTTAAGATCCGAGCGGCTTTGCTGGTTATAGGCCGCCGGTTTATCGCCGGGCGGCGTTGCCGGTGAAGCGGCCGGCTTGCCGTCGGTGGAAGGTGCGGCCGGCGATCCGTCGGACGATTTGGGATTGATGTCGGCCGCGCCGTCGTTGCGGCCCAAAACGGTGTCGGCAGCCTTGTCGAGGTCGCTGCGCGGCACCCACGATTCGATCATCGACGCGCCGTAAACCATGACCGGGCGCGTACGCGCGCCGGCCAGCCAGGCGGGCTCCTTGTCGTGGGTCGGCCACACCCATAGCGTCACGACATAAAGCAGGCAGACGATAACGACGCCGCGCAAAAGCCCGAACACGAAGCCGAGCGAACGGTCGATGGCGGTCAGCGCCCGGCCCTTGATGAGGCTGGCGAGGTAAATGCCGAGCGGGATCAGGAAAATCAGCGCGCCGCAGAAAACCGCGAAGCCGGTGGCGATGTCGGCACCGGTCGGGTTCTTGATCTGCTCGTGCATCCACGGCTTG
>DATKSH010000069.1:0-6346 GCA_035531735.1 Alphaproteobacteria bacterium | reverse complement strand
TGCTTTCCATGTAAATGCGCCCGACATATTCGCCGATCATGCCGATGCAGAAAAACTGCAAGCCGAAGAACAGCAACACGATGCAGGTCAGGCTGGTCCAGCCGCGCACGGTGCCGAGGAACAGCCACGACACCAGCACATAGGCCAAAAGCGCCAACGCCAATCCGACGCAACCGAAACTGAGCCATAAACTGAGCCGCAAAGGCGCCACCGAAAAGCCGGTGATGCCGTCCATCGCGAAATGCAGCATGCGCATGAAGGGATAATGGCTGCGCCCCGTCGCGCGCGGCGCGCGGTCGTAAAGCAACGGCACCTGCTTTAAGCCAAGCCATGCGATCATGCCGCGCAAATAACGCTGGCGCTCCGGCATCTGCTGCAACAATTCCCACACCCGGCGATTGATAAGGCGGAAATCGCCGGTATCGGCCGGGATCGCCGGATCACCGATCCCCTGCATCAACCGATAGAACAGCGCCGCCGAGCCGCGCTTGAAACGGCCATCCCCTTGGCGCGTGCGCCGTTGGCCGTAAACCACGTCGGCGCCTTCATCCATCGCTTTCATCATGCCGGCCAGAAGTTCCGGCGGGTCCTGCAAATCGGCGTCGGTGATGAAAACCCGCGCCCCGCGGCAAAGGGACAGGCCGGCGCTCAGCGCGATCTGCTGGCCGTAACGCCGCGCGAGGGCGACGCCGGCCACCTGTTTTTCCGCCGCCGCCGCCTTTTCAATCGCCGCCCATGTCGGATCGGCCGAGCCGTCATCGATCAAAAGGATCTCGAAATCCTCGCCGGCCGCCGCGCGGCAGGCGGCGAGAAGGCGCGGCAGCAGCAACGGCAGCGATGCTGCCTCGTCATGGCACGGCACCACCACCGACAGCGCGCAGCTGGGCGCGGGAAAGGAAGGAGATTCGGTCGCAAGCATGGGGAAGACAAAACCCTCCGGCCAAGCTACAATAAGCCTCCCTGCCGAACAAGCCATCGATAATCGGGGAGGCGATGTTCTGATTTCAAGCGATGTCATTCCGGAAAATTTCCTTTCACGCTTTCCGGCGTGAAGGGAAATTTGTCCGGAATCCCATTTGGTTTTCATACCGCGGAGTAACCCATGAAAGTCAACGTAGAGATCGATTGCTCGCCGGAGGAAGCGCGCGTCTTTCTCGGCCTGCCCGACGTGCAGCCGATGCAGGAAGCGCTGATGAAAGACCTCGAAAACCGCCTGCGCGCCAATATGCAGGCCCTCGATCCCGAAAGCATCATGAAAACATGGCTGCCGGCCGGCTTGCAGGGCGCCGAGCAAATGCAGAAAATGTTCTGGTCGCAGGTCCAGCAAACGATGGCCGGCGTCGCCGGCGTGACCGGCAACATGGCCGATCTCGGCCGCCGCGCCGGCCGTAACGACGATTAGGCACGAAGGGAGCGAAAAAATGACGACGATGCAGAAAGCGATCAAAGCCGGCGTTTTGCTGGAAGCGATCCTGATGCTGGCCGGCCTCGGCCTTTTGGCCAAGGCGGTGATGGACGGCATGCAGACCTACAAATTCCTCCACAGCGCCGATGTCGAGCATACCGCCGGCATCGTCACCGACATCCGCAATCATGGTTTTAGCCTCGATTTCCGCTTCACCGCCGACAGCAACGGCCAGATGGTGGCGCCGGAGGACGGCTTCCTGCCCGGCCATCATGCCGGCGACGGCGTGCCGGTGGTGTTCGACACCCATAACCCGGCCGACGCCAGGATCGATGCGTTCGTGCCGCTGTGGTACAAGGCGCTGATCCTCGGCCCGCTCGGCTTCCTGCTGTTCGTCGCTGGCCTCAACCAGCGCGGCAGGCGCAATTTATGAATGACCTTGACCACCCGTCGATTTAAGGGCCGTCATTCCGCACGAGGGCGAGGCCGTTTGGGGCCGAGACCGAGATGCGGAATGACCGCCCTTGATAAAATATGACGGGTAGCAAGATGAACGACGCCGATCCGCCGCCTTTCTACCGTGCGCATATTTTCTGCTGCACCAACCAAAGGCCGCCGGGCCACGCGCGCGGCTGCTGCGCCGAAAAAGGCAGCGAGCGCTTGCGCGCCTATATGAAAAAGCGTGTCAAGGAATTGGGCCTTGCGGACGTGCGCGTCAATGCCGCCGGTTGCCTCGACCGCTGCGAGCTCGGCCCTTCGGTCGTGATCTATCCCGAAGGCGTCTGGTATTCGCCCAAGACCGAGGCCGACTGCGAGGACATCCTCACCGTCCATATCCGCGATGGCGGGCGGGTGGAACGGTTGCGGATGAAATAGGGGCTGGGGGCTAGGATTTAGGGGCTAGGGGTTGATAGATTTGCCTAGCCTGAATCCCTAGCCCCCAGCCCCTGAATCCTATGTCCACCATCTTCGCCCTCGCAACCGCCCCCGGCCGCGCCGGCATCGCCGTGTTCCGCGTTTCGGGACCGGGAGCCGCGCTTGTGTTCGATTTATGCGCGCCGAATTTCGGTGACAGTTTACCTTTTTCTTCGGATGCCGTTTCTTATTCCGGCGGTCAGGAAAAGAAAAAAGTAAACTGTCACCGAAATTCTCCGCTCGCGCGCACAGCGCATCTCCGTAACCTCCATCACCCGCAAACCGGCGCGCTACTCGACAAGGCGCTCACCCTCTGGTTTCCGGCCCCTAACAGCTATAGCGGTGAGGACATGGCCGAGCTTCACATCCATGGCGGCCGCGCGACCGTCAACGCCGTCGCCGAAGCCCTCGCCGCCCTGCCCGGCTTTCGCCTTGCCGAACCCGGTGAGTTTACCCGCCGCGCGTTTGAGAACGGCAAATGTGACCTGACCGAAGCCGAGGCCATCGCCGATCTCGTCCATGCCGAAACGGAAGCCCAGCGCGCGCAAGCCATGCGCCAGCTCGAAGGCGGCTTGCGCGGCGTCTATGACGATTGGCGCGCGCGCTTCACCCGCGCGCTTGCTTACCTCGAAGCGACCATCGATTTTTCCGATGAGGATTTACCCAAGGACACGGCGCAACAACCGCTCGAAGATTTGCGCGCCCTTGCCGCCGCCATCGCCGCCCATCTCGACGATAATCGTCGCGGCGAACGTTTGCGCGAAGGTTTCTCGACCGCCATTTTGGGGCCGCCCAACGCCGGTAAATCGAGCCTCCTCAACGCCCTTGCCAGGCGCGAAGCGGCCATCGTCTCCGCCGTCGCCGGCACCACGCGCGACATCGTCGAAGCGCATCTCGATCTCGGCGGCTATCCGGTGATCCTCGCCGACACCGCGGGCCTGCGCGATCTTTCGGCCCTGCCAGAAGCGGAAAAAACCGCCGGCCATCTCGCGATCGAAAGCGAAGGCATCCGCCGCGCCCTCGCCCGCGCCGCCGAAGCCGATCTCAAATTGCTGATCTTCGACGGCGAAAAATTCCCGGAACTCGACCAAGCGACGCTCAAATTAGCGGACGAGGATGCGCTGGTGGTCGTGAATAAGGCGGATGTGATCGAGGGGCTAGGGGCTAGGGGCTGGGGATTAGGGAACCAAAGCAAGCAAGCAGATAATTTCCTAGCCCCCAGCCCCCAGCCCCCAACCCCTTTTTTCGTCTCCGCCAAAACCGGCATCGGCATCCCCGAATTGCTGAAGGCGCTTACAAGCGCCATCGAAACCCGCTTTGCCGGCGAAAATAAAAACACCGCGCCGCCCTTGACCCGCGCCCGCCATCGCGCCGCCTTGGAAGAATGCCGCGATCATCTGATGCGCGCGCTCGCAGCAAAAGAACCCGAACTACGCGCCGAGGACGCGCGCCTCGCCTCCCGCGCCCTCGGCCGCATAACCGGCCGCGTCGATGTCGAAGATTTGCTCGACGTCATCTTTCGCGATTTTTGCATCGGGAAATAGAATTATTCTAAGCCGGCGCCGGCTCGGGCGCGAAGGGATCGTGGAAATCCTCGTTGGCGATGACGTAAAGCGCCGGGCGCTTTTTGCTTTTGCGCGCGTCCTTGCCGGTGCCGGCGCTGCCCATCATACCGCCCATTGCACCGCCCGCCGCGCCGCTTTCGCCTTTGCCGCGCGCGCTTTTGCCCTCGTCATTCTGTTCCGGCGCGCGTATGTAGCGATAGATTTCCGGCGATTGCATCAATTCGGAAATTTCCTCGGCCGTGCGCGTGAGATCGTCGGGATTGCTGAGCCGCACGTCCGCGACCCGGTTTTCCGCCAGCCAGCTGCAATAATAAACGATGCCGATCAGGCACGAAAGATCGCGGAACAAATTCGCGACGCGCGCCGCCAGCTTGAGAAACTCGACGCCGTCCCAGCCGAACGCCAGCCCGCAGCGCGCCAGGGAATGCATGAAGTCGTTGCCGAATTCCTCCGCGCCCGGCTTGCCGATGAAAGGCGAGGTTAGCCAGCGCTTCATCGAGGCGCGGTTCTCCGGCACGATTTCCGATTTGGCGTCGAGCTGCATCGGCAGCCAGTCGATTTCGGAAAGGCGGCGGTTGATCGCGCGCATGCCCAGGCGCTCGGCCCGCACATAGGCAAACGCATATTCTTCGCGGCAGAAACCGTCCCGGAGCGGGTTGAGATTGAGAATATCCGATTTTTCGCGCGCGAGCTTTTCCTTGGCATGGCCGAGATGCTCGCGCAATTCGTCGAGATTGATACTCCTCGTCATCTCCCCACCTGGCCTTTCCCCGGCCTCCCGGCTCGCACCTCATTCCGAAGCGTTTGTTGCGGGGCGCTTTCTGCTTTTCCGTGCGCCCTTTTAGTATTTACAAATGTTAACAAAAGAATATGTCGATTTTGTTAACAATACGGAATGATCGAAAATGCTAATAACAGATTGATTTTCCGATATAATTTCATTACCCTCAGCCGCCATGCGAAACTATGACGTCATCATCATCGGCGGCGGCCATGCCGGCTGCGAAGCGGCGGCGGCGTCCGCGCGCATGGGGGCCAAAACCCTTCTGGCCACGCATAAAATCGCGACCATCGGCGAGATGTCGTGCAACCCCGCCATCGGCGGTTTGGGCAAGGGCCATCTGGTGCGGGAAATCGACGCGCTCGACGGAATCATGGGCCGGATGGCCGACAAAGCCGGCATCCAGTTCCGGCTTTTGAATCGCAGCAAGGGCCCGGCGGTTAGAGGCCCGCGCGCGCAGGCGGATCGCAAAATCTATCGCCGCGCTATGCAGGAAACGCTGTTAAATCAGGCGAATTTGACGATCCTGCCGCTTTCGGCCGAGGATTTGATTTTGGGTTCGCATAATGAGGCCGCCGGAATCATCACATCCGAAGGCGAGGAAATCCGCGCCGGTGCCGTGGTCATCACCACCGGGACTTTCTTGAATGGGTTGATCCATATCGGCGAGGAAAAAATTCCGGCAGGGCGCGTCAACGAAAAACCCTCCATAGGCCTTTCCAATACATTGAAAAAATTTGGCTTTCCGCTGGCGCGATTAAAAACCGGCACACCGCCGCGTTTGGATGGAAGAACAATCGATTGGGCCGGGTTGGACATGCAGCCGGGCGATGCCGAACCGTGCTTTTTCTCTATATTTACCAATAACTTATATAACAATCAGGTTTCCTGCGGCGTGACCTACACCAGCACCAAAGCCCACGACATCATCCGCGCCAATCTGCATCGCGCGCCGATTTATTCCGGCCAGATCGAGGGCATCGGCCCGCGCTATTGCCCTTCAATCGAGGATAAAATCGTGCGTTTTGCCGGCAAGGAACGGCACCAGATTTTCCTTGAACCTGAAGGACTTGACGATCCTACAATCTATCCCAACGGCATTTCGACTTCCTTGCCCCGCGAGGTTCAACTCGATTTGGTGCATTCGATTGCCGGATTGGAAAAAGCCGAAATGATCCGCCCCGGCTATGCCATCGAATATGATTTCTGCGATCCGCGCGAATTGCGCCAAACTCTTGAAACAAAGCGCATTTCAGGCCTTTTCCTTGCCGGCCAGATCAACGGCACCACCGGCTATGAAGAAGCGGCGGCACAAGGGTTGATGGCCGGGATAAACGCGGCGCTGGGGGTTTCATGTGAAACTGGAAAACGCGTTTTTACGCTTGATCGCGCGCAGGCCTATATCGGCGTGATGATCGACGACCTGATTACGCGCGGCACCAATGAGCCCTATCGCATGTTCACCTCGCGCGCCGAATATCGCCTCAGCCTGCGCGCCGACAATGCCGATCAGCGATTGACCAAAACGGGAATGGAAATTGGTTGTGTCGGATCGGAACGCGCCGCCCTGTTCGACCAGAAAAGCGCCGACCTCGCAAACGCCCGCGAACTGATGATGAGTTTGCGCGCCACGCCGAACGAATTGAACAAGAGCGGCTTGCGCATCAATGCCGACGGCGT
>DATKSH010000068.1:0-5504 GCA_035531735.1 Alphaproteobacteria bacterium | reverse complement strand
TCGATGCCTTCGGCGACCGAGATCATCTGCATGTTGCGCGCCAGGTCGGCGATGGCTTTGACGATCACGAAAGCATCCGACATCTTGACCGCCTCGCCGACGAAGGAGCGATCGATCTTGATTTCCGTCACCGGCAAGCGCCTGAGGCGCGACAACGAAGAAAAGCCGGTGCCGAAATCGTCGATTGAGAGCCGGAATCCCTTGAGCCGCAGCCGCGTCAGAATATCGAGCGCCTCAAGCGCGTGGCTCATGGCCAATGTCTCGGTGATTTCCAACGTCATGCAATCGGGCGGCACGCCAGCAGATTCGCAGAGGGACGCGACCCGGTCGGCGAAGCGCTCGTCGCGCAAATCGGACGGCGACAAGTTCACCGCCATGTCATAGCGGATGCCGGCATCGCGCCAGATTTTCTGCTGCTGAACGGCGGTGCGCAGCACGAAATCGGTGATCGCGGCCATTTGCCCGGATTCCTCGGCAAGGCCGGTGAACTGGTCGGCGCTGATCGGGCCGAGTGCCGGATGCTGCCAGCGCAACAGCGCCTCGGTGCCGTGCGGCGTCGCGGTCTTCAGATCGACCTTCGGTTGGTAAAGCAGGAACAATTCCTCGCCGGCGATGGCGCGGGCCAAATCGGCCCTGTCGAGATGTGCGTCGCGCGTTTCCTTGAGCGATTCGAATTTTCCCTTCAAATCCTGCACATGGATCGGCTTCTGCAGGGCATAGCGGATCAAAAGGCCGCGCTCCTCGCCGACCCGCCGCGCGGCGTCCAAAACGCGCCCGTCGAAGCCGCTCATGATGACGATTTGCGCGCGGCAGTTTTGTCCCGCCAGCCAGCGCAAAAGCTCCAGCCCGTCCATCTACGGCATCGCCTGGTCGAGCATGATGACGCCGGGGGTGAAAGTGGCCAACTCTTCCTTGAAATCGGCAATCCGCGCGGTGACGCGGGTTTCGTAGCCGGCGCTTTCGCCGACGCGGCCCAGAAGCCGCCCCAATTCCGCCTCGTCGTCGATGATCAGCAATCGGTTCATGCGCGCCGCTCCTTCGGGTTTTTCGGTTTTTATTGATGCGCCGATTTTATAAAATTTCCGTTGCCGCGCTGCATGCGGGAGAATGAAACAACGGGATTCCCGCGTGTGCCTCCTTGTGTTACGTTCGCGCCATGCCCGATTTTCTTTCCGTTTACATCACCGTGCCGGCGCGCGAGGCGGCCGGGACCATCGCCCGTGCGCTGGTCGAGGAACGGCTTGCCGCCTGCGTTAACATCTTGCCTGCCATGCATTCGGTCTATCGTTGGCAAGGCAAGGTCGAGGAAGCCGATGAATGGGCCCTGATTGCCAAGACCCGCGCGGCGTTGTTCGCCGCGCTTGAAAAGCGCGTCAAGGAATTGCATCCTCACGCATGCCCCTGCATCGCCGGCTGGCCGATCGTGGCGGGGCACCGGCCCTATCTCGACTGGATCGAAACAGAAACCCGATGAGCATCACGGCTTACCTCAATCAATCCGCCGAAACGATCCGCGCCGCCGCCAATCATGTGCCGCCCGGAACAATGGAGCGCGCGATTGCGCTCTGCGTCGAGGCTTTCGGAAACGGCAAGCCGGTTCTGGTGTGCGGCAATGGCGGCTCGGCCTCGGACGCGATGCACATCACCGGCGAATTGGTCGGGCGCTTTCTCAAGGAACGCCGCGCGCTGAACTGCATTTGCCTTTCGGATAATCCAGCGACGCTGACCGCCTGGGCCAACGATTACGATTACGCCTCGGTCTTCGCCCGGCAGGTCGAGGCTTATGGCGCCAAGGGCGGCGTGCTGATCGCCATCTCGACCAGCGGCAATTCGGCGAATGTGGTGCAGGCGGCGGAAAAGGCGAAAGCGATGGGCCTAAGCGTCATCGCCCTCACCGGGCAGGGCGGCGGCAAACTCGCCGCGCATTGCGACCTGCTGCTCGACGCACCAAGCAAATCGACACCGCTGATCCAGCAAGTGCATATCTGCCTTTATCATTATCTGTGCGAACAGATTGAAGCGCGGATGGCGGGGTAATTTAGCCGCCCTTAAAGGCGCACGCGGACACGTTTTCGAGAGACCGGGCATATCTTGCTGGCCTTTCGGCCGCGGAATTCTCGACAGGACCGGACGAGTAGGGTGACGCACCTATAAAGCTCGATTTGACCTCGACTATTCCAACTTCCCTCGCGGCATCGGCATCGGGGAATTCAACCAACCCGATGTTCCCTTCAATAGTGACGGCGGTCGATGCTGTCAGCATGCCAACCTTCATATGCTGCATATTTTGCCAGCCGGGCGTGATACGAATGGAGAGAATATCAGTGGCAAAAAACAGTATATTCGGAGAGGAATCCTCAATCGGCAGCGCTATTCTTACCGGCTCCGCGAAGCGAATAGTGGCGTAGAATGAACCGTTGCCGTCCAACGGGCCGTAAGTAATTTGCATATCCGGCTTTTCCGAAAGTTTTTGGCGCCATTGGTGTTGGAGTATGTGAAGCATTTGGCCGCTCTTCGCAAACCGGGTGCGTTCCTCCAAAACCCCGAGCGTGTCGCCGTTGATCGGAAGGCCGGAGCCCAGATATTCGTCCAGCGCCCGGAGGCTTTTGCGGTTGAGGCCCACGGTTTTATCAAGTGTGCGCAACCCCGCTTTCCTCTGGTCGGCGAGAAACTCGGTCATTGCATGGCGAATGCAGGTTTTGACGTAATCGCGTGGCGTCGGTTGCGCATCGGCGCGCACCGGCTGCGTGGCGACCGGTGCGGCGAGGGCAAAAGCAGCAAGGGCCAAGGGAAGTTTTTTTGAGTGAAAAAAAGGTCTCATCGACACGACCATCTACCGATTCACCATGCGCCGATTTGACGCATGCCGAATAAAAACCCGTTTTCGCTTTATTGCAAGCGGGTCGTGCGAATCGGCCCCCGCCCTAGGGTGCGCGGCTCAACTCGATTTTCGGGCAGCGGTTCATCACCACCTTGAGCCCGGCCCCAAGCGCCCGTTCGGCGGCCGCTTCGTTGACGATGCCAAGCTGCATCCAGATTATTTTCACTCCCAATTGCGGATGGGCAAGGACATCCACCACCACCGCGCCGGCGGCCTCGGTGTTGCGGAAAATATCGACCATATCGATGGGGCCCGGCACATCGGCCAGTGCAGTGTAAACTTTCTCGCCCAACAAATCCTGCCCGGCGAGGCCCGGATTGACCGGGATCACGCGATAGCCGTGCTTTTGCAAAAAGCGCATGACCTCGTGGCTCGGCCGCGCGGGGTCGGCGCTGGCGCCGACCATGGCGATGGTCTTGGCCGATTGCAAAAGCGCGCGGATTTCGTCGTCGGAAGGATCTTTATAGGCCGCCATCCTTGCATTCTAGGCGTTTTTACGGTGATATTCCATCAGCCAAAGAGGAAAAATGCCCATCGACAAGGCCTATAACCCCGCCGCCACCGAGGCGAAGATTTATGATCGCTGGGAGCAATCCGGCGCCTTCGCCTGCGACGTCACATCGAAGGCCGCGCCGTACTGCATCATGATGCCGCCGCCCAACGTCACGGGCAGCCTGCATATGGGCCACGCGCTCAGTTACACCTTGCAGGACATTCTTTGCCGCTACCAGCGCATGCGCGGCAAAGACGTGTTGTGGCAACCGGGGACGGATCATGCCGGCATCGCCACGCAGATGATGGTCGAGCGCCAGATCGCCGCCGAGGGCAAAAACGAAAGCCGCCGCGAAATGGGCCGCGAGAAATTCTTGGATCGCGTCTGGCGGTGGAAGGAACAATCCGGCGGCACGATCACAAAGCAGTTGCGCCGCCTCGGCGCCTCCTGCGACTGGGGCCGCGAGCGCTTCACCATGGACAAGGATTTGAACCGCGCCGTCGTTCGCGCCTTCGTCACGCTCTACAACACGAAAAATGCGGAAGGAAAACGGCTCATCTATAAAGACAAACGCCTCGTCAATTGGGACCCGAAATTATTGACCGCCGTTTCCGATCTTGAAGTCGATCAGCGCGAAGTCAAAGGCCATATGTGGCATTTCCGCTATCCGCTGGCCGCCGATCCGTCGAAATATGTCTGCATCGCCACCACGCGGCCGGAAACCATGCTCGGCGACGGTGCGGTCGCGGTTAATCCGAACGACGAGCGTTACAAGCACCTGATCGGCAAGCTGGCGACCTTGCCGCTCGCCAACCGGCAAATCCCCATCATCGCCGACGAACATGCCGATCCGGAAAAGGGCTCCGGCGCGGTGAAAATCACGGCGGCGCACGATTTCAACGATTTCGAGGTGTGGCAACGCCACCGCGACAAGGATTATTTCAAGACGCAGAAAGACGGCGGGCTCATCAACCTGTTCGATGCCCATGCGCGCATGAATGGCAATGTGCCGGAACAATATCGCGGCCTCGACCGTTTCGAAGCGCGCAAGCGCGTGATCGCCGATCTCGAAACCCTCGGCCTCGTCGATAAAATCGAGAACATCACCCATGCCGTCCCGCACGGCGACCGTTCGGGCGTGGTGATCGAGCCGTGGCTGTCGGAACAATGGTATTGCGACGCCAAGACCTTGGCCGCGCCGGCCATCGCGGCGGTCGAGAAGGGCGCGACCCAATTCGTGCCGGCGCAATGGGCCAACACCTATTACGCATGGATGCGCAATATCGAGCCGTGGTGCATCTCGCGTCAGCTCTGGTGGGGGCATCAGATTCCGGCGTGGTATGGCCCCGACGGCAAAATTTTCGTCGCCGAAAGCGAGGAGGACGCACGCGCCGAGGCGCAAAAAACGTATGGCAAAACGGTCGAACTGAAGCGCGACGAAGACGTGCTCGACACGTGGTTTTCCTCGGCGCTGTGGCCGTTTTCGACGATTGGGTGGCCCGACAAAACGCCCGAACTGGCGCGCTATTACCCGACCGACGTCCTCGTCACCGGATTCGACATCATCTTCTTCTGGGTCGCACGGATGATGATGATGGGCCTGCACTTTATGAAAGATGTTCCGTTCAAGGCCGTTTACATCCACGCCCTCGTCCGCGACGAGAAGGGCCAGAAAATGTCGAAGACCAAGGGCAACGTCATCGATCCCTTGGACATCATCGACAAATATGGCTGTGATGCGCTGCGCTTCACCTTGGCGAATATGTCCACGCCCGGCCGTGACATTCGCCTCGCGCCGAGCCGCATCGAAGGCAACCGCAATTTCGCGACCAAATTATGGAACGCGGCGCGTTATTGCCAGATGAATGAATGCGCGTGGGATGCTTCGTTCGACCCGGCGAAGGTAACGAACACCGTCAACAAATGGATTGTCCATTCGCTTCGTGATGCAGGGGACATTGTGACAAGCTATTTGGATGAATTTCGTTTTGATATGGCATCGTCCGTAATCTACGGGTTTGTTTGGAATAATTTTTGCGACTGGTATTTGGAGTTTACGAAACCTATTCTCGCGGGCACCGACGAAACCGAGAAAGCGGAAACGCGTGCAACGACGGCTTGGTTATTTGG
>DATKSH010000067.1:0-4451 GCA_035531735.1 Alphaproteobacteria bacterium | reverse complement strand
TGTTCGGGCTTGATCTCCTTCTTATCGAGCCTGTCGTTTTCGGCCAGCAGCGGCAGGCGTGTATTGCCATAGCCGTCTTCGTCCTCGCTCTTCTTATCTTCTTCCTCGGCTTCCTGATAAACCTTCAGCCAGCCGTCGAACACGACAACCGAGCCAGTCGCGCGGAACACGCCCTTATTGTTATCACCGGCAATATCGACCGCGACCTGATCCAGAACCGCGCTGGTCATTTGCGAGGCCATCGTGCGTTGCCAAATCAATGTGTAAAGCCGCAACTGATCGCCATCCAGATAGCGCGCGACCTCGTCCGGCCGGCGATGCATGTCGGTGGGGCGGATGGCTTCGTGCGCTTCCTGCGCGTTCTTGGCGGGATTTTTGTATGCGCGCGGCGCGTCGGGCAAATAATCCTTGCCGTAATCGCGCACGATCACATCGCGCGCGCCTTCGATGGCTTCGGCGGCAAGGGTAATGCCGTCAGTACGCATATAGGTGATGAGGCCCACCGTCTCGCCGCCAATATCGGTGCCTTCGTAAAGCTGCTGCGCGGTGCGCATGGTGCGCGTCGCGCCGAGGCCCAATTTGCGCGAGGCTTCTTGCTGAAGCGTTGAGGTCGTGAAAGGCGCATAAGGATTGCGCCGCGACTGCTTCTTCTCGACCGCCGAAACCTTATAGGAAAGCTGGTTGAGCAGGCTCAGCGCCGCTTGCGCTTCCGCCTCCGTTCCCAAAGAGAATTTATCGAGCTTCTTGCCGTTGAGATGGGTGAGGCGCGCGGGCACCAGAGCGTTGCCGGTCGTGGCAAACACCGCCTCGATGCTCCAGAATTCCTGCGGCTTGAATTTCTCGATTTCGGTTTCGCGTTCGCAAATGATGCGCAACGCGACCGACTGCACGCGCCCGGCCGAGCGCGCGCCCGGCAATTTGCGCCACAATACCGGCGATAGCGAAAAGCCGACGAGGTAATCGAGCGCGCGCCGCGCCATATAGGCCTCGACCAGGTCCTTGTCGATCTCGCGCGGATGGGCAATGGCGTCGGTTACCGTCTTCTTGGTGATCTCGTTGAAGGTCACGCGATGGACGGGCAGGGACTTGACCAATCCCTTGTTCTTCAGCACTTCGAGAATGTGCCACGCGATCGCCTCGCCCTCGCGGTCGGGGTCGGTGGCGAGATAGACGGCCGACGCGCCCTTGACCGCCTTGGCGATTTCATTGACCGGCTTGTCGGCGCGGTCGCCGAGTTGCCAATCCATGGCAAAATCCTCGTCCGGGCGCACGGAGCCGTCCTTCGGCGGCAAATCGCGGATATGGCCATAGGAGGCCAGCACCGTGAAATCGCTGCCGAGATATTTGTTGATGGTCTTCGCCTTGGCCGGCGATTCGACGACGACGACTTTTTGCGTCACTTCTTATTCTCCAACGGCTTTTTGCCCGGGCCGTGTTTCCGCGATCAGCGCGACTTTATGGCCGGGCTGGCGCTCGATGCGCCCGGCAAGCTCCAGCTCGAGCAGGACGGTCAGCGCCAAAGGCGCCGACAATTGGCATTCCCGCACCAGTTCGTCAATCGATATGGGTGAAGGCCCTAGATTTTCAAGGATAATTTCCCGCGCGGCGGCGAGTCCGCCCTCGTCGAACGAGTCCGAAAAGCTTTCGATTCCCGGCGCCGACGGCTCGGCCAGCTTGGCGGGCAGGGCGTGAATATGGGCCAGCACGTCGCTGGCGCTTTCGGTTAAAACCGCGCCTTGCCGGATCAAATCGTTGGTGCCGCTGCAGCGCGGATCGAGCGGCGAGCCCGGCACCGCGAACACTTCGCGCCCTTGCTCCAGAGCCAGCCGTGCGGTGATGAGCGAGCCCGAGCGCTGCGCCGCTTCCACCACCACCACGCCCAAGCTTAATCCCGAAATCAAACGATTGCGGCGCGGGAACATCTGCGCCAGCGGTTGTTGGCCGAGCGGCTGGTCGGAAAGTATCGCGCCGCTTTCGGCCAGCTTTTCGTAAAGCCCGCGATTTTCTTCGGGATAAACCTGATCGACTCCGCCGGCCAAGACCGCAACCGTGCCGGTGGCCAAACTTCCGTTATGCGCCGCCGTGTCGATGCCGCGCGCAAGGCCCGACGCGATCGCGATTCCCTGCGCGCCCAATTCGCGCGCGAGATTTTCGGCCATCTTGCGCCCGTTCAACGACGCATTGCGCGCGCCGACGATGCCGATGGTTCGTTTATGCAAAAGCGAAACCTGCCCGCGCAGGGTGATGATCGGCGGCGCGTCCTCGATGGCCGCCAGCGCTTCGGGATAATCCGGCTCGCAGGATGCGATCAGCCGCGCGCCGCATTTGGCCACGCGCGCGATCTCCTCGTCGATTTCTTTTGCTGGTGGCAATTTGAAGGCGCGCTTGCCGCCGCGCGCAGCCAAATCGGGCAGGGCTTCCAGCGCCTTCGCCGCTGCGCCGTAACGCGCGATCAATTGCCGGAAGGTAATGGCGCCGACATTCTCGGTCCGCGCAAGCCGCAGCCAATCGCATCGTTCGGCGTCATTAAGCTGGCGGCGTTGCATGATTATCCTTGCCGATTCTTGGTTCGGTTCCGTTCAACAACCGGCGGATATTAGGCGCGTGCCTGGCGATCACCAAAAGGGCAATCAGCGCCGTCAACGCCACCAAATCGCGGCGGCCGATGGAGAAAACGCAAAACGGCGCAACGCCGAGGGAAACGATTGCCGCCAGCGAGGAATAGCGGAGCAAAAACGCCAGCACCAGCCAGCTTGACATGGCGGCGACACCAAGCGGCCAGAACAGGGCGGTGATGATGCCCATGGCCGTCGCCACGCCCTTGCCGCCCTTGAATTTCAACCAAACCGGGAACATATGGCCGAGCAGGGCGGCGAGGCCGGCCAGTTGCGCGCCGCCCGGCACGAATTTTTCCGCCAGCAGCACGGCGGCCGCGCCTTTTCCGGCATCCAGCAGCAGCGTTAAAACCGCAAGGCCTTTCTTGCCGGTGCGCAAAACATTGGTCGCGCCGATATTGCCGGAGCCGATGGCGCGAATGTCGCCAAGCCCCGCCGCCTTGGTCAGCAGGAAACCGAAGGGAATGCTGCCGAGGAGATAGCCGAGCAGGGTGGCATAAACATACGGCAAGCTGGGCACTTGCTTCTCCTTATCTTGCAGGCGTCATTGCGGACAAAAACGATTTTCCGTGAAAATCGTTTTTGATCCGGAATCCATCTTTCTTCGAGAAAAATGGACGGCCGCCGGAGCCTGCCCCGGACCCCGATCCGGGGCGGGCATGACGTTTTTCATTTGTGCGTCCCCAACAAAAGCTCCAGCACCGCCATCTTGACGGCGACGCCGCAGGCGACTTGTTCCCGGATCAGGCTGTATTTGGGATCGTCGGCGAGTTCGGAGGTGATCTCGACGTCGCGGTTGACAGGTCCCGGATGCATGATGATGACGTCCTTCTTGGCCACTTTCAATTTGTCGTGGTCGAGGCCGTAACGATGCCGATAATCCTTGAGCGATACCGCGAATTCGCCGTCGCCCAAACGCTCATGCTGAATGCGCAGCATCGTTATCACATCGACGTCCTTAAGCCCGTCTTTCATATTATCGAACGCCTCGACGCCGAGCTTTTTCAGATCCTGCGGCATGAAATAAGACGGTGCGATGATCCGCACTTTCGCGCCGAATTTATTCAATAAATGAATGTTGGAGCGCGCGACGCGGCTATGCTGGATGTCGCCGATATAGGCGACCACAAGGCCCTTCAGTTTCTTTTTGTGCCGCCGCATGACGAAGGCATCGACCAAAGCCTGCGTCGGATGCTCGTGCTTGCCGTCGCCGGCGTTGATAACCGAGGCCTTCATGTGCGGGGCGATGAATTGCGGCACGCCGTCCTCGCTATGACGAATCACGAGGGCGTCGATCTTCATGGCGTCGAGATTAAGGACGGTGTCGAGCAGCGTTTCGCCCTTCTTGGTCGAACTATGCTCGACCGGGATATTGACGACACCGGCGCCAAGCCGCTTGGCGGCGATCTCGAACGATGTCCGCGTGCGGGTCGAGGGCTCGAAAAACAGATTGACGATGGTTTTGCCGGCCAGCGTTTTGCCGGCCGCCCGGCCCTTGCCCTTGCCGTCATAGCTTTCCGCTTTTTTGAGAATCGCCTCGATATCGGCCTGCGAAAGCCGTTCAATATCGAGCAAATGACGATGGGAAAACGCGCGGGCCATTGGCGCGACTATAAGGGGCAGAAAGAAGAGTGACAATTTATTTCATCAATATCGAAAAGAAAGTGCTGTCCGCACCATAAGCACCGGCGGAATTCCCCTCCCCTCGTGGGAGGGGATAGGGGTGGGGGAGCGCGGCTTGGCCAAGCGCTTAAGGTCGGACGCTACTCTGTGCTGCACTCCCCCCTCCCTAACCCTCCCCACGAGGGGGAGGGAACAGGCCTGTACGCTTGGCGG
>DATKSH010000066.1:0-3699 GCA_035531735.1 Alphaproteobacteria bacterium | reverse complement strand
AGCCGCGAACGATGCAAGAAATTTTTTTATCTTTTTTCAATCAAAACAATGGCTGCGATGGTGGCGGTGTGAATATGTGGAAAACGCGGAACGCTGCAAGACATTCGGCCACACATGCAAGCCAAACGTCTACCACATATTCACACCGTTCGTGACCGCCATTGCTTAAAAAATCTTCCACAAGGGAGATCGAGAATCTTCCTTGTTTAAAATAATCTCGTTTTCAGGCTGGTGTCGGGGGCATTTTTCCAGCAACTTTGTCCGCCAAATCAATTTTCTGGCCCCGCCCAAGCTAAGGCGAACGGCACGGTTTGTCGCCCAAATAGCGATTATTTTGCACCACCTGTTGGACGTTTCCCAAGACTGCCATTTATCTCTGGTCAAATTCCACGGAGAGAATTATACCCTGCTGACAATTTGCTTGCGGCGCTTTTATTCATTCCCTTCGCGGTTATACCCGGATAGGAACAACCCGCCGCCAAAACGGGTTATTCGGAACGAATCTTCATGCCGATCATTCTGGCCCTTTCAGGCATCGCCGGCCTGTTGGGCACCGGTCTTTTGGCGATCTTCATCAGCCGTTTCCGCCCGGCCACCAGCCTCGTTTACGGTCTCAGCCTCGTGGTTTCGCTTTTATGCGCGGGGACGGCGCTCGCGCATCTGCTAAACGGCGCCGGCCCGACGCCGCAAATCGTATTGCCGGTCGGCCTGCCGTGGCTGCATGCACATTTCCGCATGGACGCGCTGTCGTCGTTCTTCCTTCTGGTCATCGACACGCTCGGCGCGGCGTCAAGTCTTTACGGCATCTCTTATGGCCGCCATGAAAAGGAACCGGCACGGGTGCTGCCGTTCTTTCCGCTGTTTCTTGTTGGCATGAATCTGGTGGTGCTGGCGAACGACGCATTCTCGTTCCTCGTCGCGTGGGAATTCATGTCCGTAAGTTCGTGGCTTTTGGTACTCGCCACCCACCGGGAGCGCGAGACGCAACACGCCGCCTACGTTTATCTGGTCATGGCCACCATCAGCACCTTGGCTTTGTTCCTGATGTTCGGCCTTTTGGCCGGCGCCGCCGGCGATTACAGCTTCGCCGCCATGCGCGCGCATCATCTGACGCCGGTTGTGGCCGGCGGCGTTTTGTTGTTGGCGCTGTTGGGCGCCGGTACCAAGGCAGGCCTCGTGCCGCTACATGTGTGGCTGCCGGAAGCGCATCCGGCCGCGCCGAGTCATGTTTCCGCCCTTATGAGCGGCGTGATGACAAAGGTCGCCATCTATGCCCTGATCCGCATTCTTTTCGATCTGATTGGGACGCCGCAATGGTGGTGGGGCGGCGTGGTACTGGCCCTCGGCGGCATCACCGCCGTGATGGGCGTCCTTTATGCCTTGATGCAGCATGATCTCAAACGCCTTCTGGCCTATCACACGGTCGAGAATATCGGTATTATCGTTATTGGCCTTGGCCTCGCCCTTGCTTTCCGCGCCACGTCGTTGCCGCTGCTGGCCGGTCTCGCGTTGACGGCGGCTTTGTTTCATGTTCTCAACCACGCATTGTTCAAGAGCCTCCTGTTTTTCGGTGCCGGCAATATCCAGACCGCGACCGGCACCCGCGACATGGAGCGTATGGGTGGTCTAATCCACTGCATGCCGGCGACGGCTTTCACATTTTTGGTTGGTGCCGCCGCTATTTCGGCACTGCCGCCGTTCAACGGCTTCGTTTCCGAATGGCTGACCTTTCAGGCCTTGTTGGCCGGCGCGGCATTGCCGCAATGGCTTCTTAAGTTCACGGTGCCGGTGGTCGGTGCCATGCTGGCGCTGGCGGCGGCGCTGGCGGCTGTCTGTTTCATCAAAGTCTTCGGCATCGTCTTTCTCGGCCGCCCGCGCAGCGAGGCGGTAGCGACGTCGCGGGAAACAAGTGGTGTCATGCTGGCCCCGATGATTGTTCTTGCATTGCTCTGTACGCTTATCGGCATCCTGCCTTTCGCCGTTCTGGTTATTTTGCGCCCGGTGGTCGCGGCGGTGATGCCGGAAGCGCCGATGCCGCTCGCACATGCCGGTTGGCTGATGCTGATCCCGCTCGGCGTCGATGGAAGCTCCTACAGCGGTCTTATCGTGCTGGCATCAATCGCCATCCTCGCCAGTATTCTCGTCTTCGGCATTCACCGGTTGGCGTCCGATAAAATACGACGTGGCGCGGCGTGGGATTGCGGCTTTCCCGATCCGCGCCCGGAAACCCAATATACATCCTCAAGTTTTGCCCAGCCGATCCGTCACATTTTCGGCATCGGCCTGTTTCAGGCACGCGAGAAAGTCGATATGCCGTCGCCCGGCGACACGCGCCCTGCGCGTTTCCGCGTCTCGCTGCACGATCCTGCATGGAAGGGCATCTACACGCCAGTCACGAAAGCGGTAGCGGCGCTGGCGCAATGGTGCAACCGAATGCAGTTCCTTAGCATCCGGCGCTATTTAAGCCTGATGTTCGCGGCACTGGTGCTGCTGCTTATCATCGTGGCGGTGCTGCAATGAGAGAACTCGGCCTCGAAATGCTGCAAATCGTCCTGACCGTCGCGGTAGCGCCTCTGCTGACCGGTTGGGTACGATTCATAAAGGCACGGCTTAACGGACGGCGCGGGCCGTCGCCTTTCCAGCCTTACCGCGATTTGGCGCGTCTCTTGCGCAAGGAAGCCGTGTTGGCCGGTAATGCCTCATGGCTGTTCCGCGTAAGCCCCTACATTATTTTTACCGCCATCTGGCTCGCGGCCGTCATCGTGCCGACCTTCGCCATCGATCTGCCACTTGCGCCGACGGCCGATTTGATCGCACTGGTGGCTCTGCTCGGCAGCGCGCGATTTCTTTTGGCACTGGCGGGGATGGATGTCGGCACCAGTTTCGGCGGCCTCGGCTCCAGCCGCGAGATGATGATCGCGGCGCTGGCCGAGCCGGCCATGCTGATGTCCACGTTCACGATGGCGCTGGTCGCACATTCGACCTCGCTACCGCATATCGCCGCTTTCTTCCTTACCCACCGGCCCGAAGTTCATGTGTCGCTATTTCTTGCGCTGGCGTCGCTGTTGCAGGTGGCGGTCGCGGAGAACGGCCGCATCCCGGTCGATAACCCGGCAACCCATCTCGAACTCACCATGGTGCACGAAGCGATGGTGCTGGAATATTCCGGCCGCCATCTGGCGATGATCGAGGGCGCTTCGATGCTCAAGTTGTCGCTTTACATGTCATTGATCGCGTGTTTGTTCGCGCCGTGGGGCATGGCGCTCGATGTTAGCCATTCGGCGGCTCTGTGGGCCGGCGTTATCAGTTACCTGTTCAAGCTCATGGTCGGCGGCGCTTTTTTGGCGGTATTCGAGACCAGCATCGCCAAAATGCGGGTGTTCCGCGTGGTTGAATTTCTCGGCGGCGCGCTGCTGCTCGGCCTGCTGGCCGTCATATTCCAATACATTACGTTGGCGCCATGACACCAATCTCCCTTATTACAGACTACGATGTGGCGCGGGCGCTGGCCGCCGGCGTGCTGGTCTTCAGCTTTATTCTTTTGTCGCAACGCCGGCTGTTTAGCCTTTTGGCGAATTATGGCGGGCAGGCGCTGGTGCTGGCGGCGGCGACCGCGTGGCAGGCTTATGTCCAGCAGGCGCCGCAGCTTTACATCACCGCTGCGATCACGCTTGTGTTTAAAGCAATCGTTATTCCTGT
>DATKSH010000065.1:0-2964 GCA_035531735.1 Alphaproteobacteria bacterium | reverse complement strand
CCCATGTGGACGAAAAAGCCTTAGGCACGCGGCTTTTCCGGCGGCGCGATGGTTGAAAATCTCGCCAAGCCCTTGTTTTTCAGTCTAAAACTTTGCCCGGCGGCGGGGCTTGCGGTATTCGACGATCCGATTCGCCCGACGCTCGATGGCGTCGCAGCCGCGCAATTCCCTTGCCTGCCCCGGCGCCAAAAGCCGGTAATGGCGCACGCTATCGACCGCCTCGGCAACCGGCCAGCAATCGTCCGGGTTGGTGATCCACTCTTCCGCAGCAAAGCGTCGCAGGTCGATCGGCACCGAATAGGCCATCAAGGTGCGGCTGTGGCCGCCGACATATTCGTGGAAATAGGACAAGGCCAGTTCGCGCATGGTGCGATAGACCGGGTCGCGCCAGCGCAGCCATATATGGTTGCTTTTCGAGATCGCGCCCCATTGCTTTCCACGCCGGAACAGCGCCACCACATGGTCACTGTCGTTCTTGGCCTGGAGATCCAGCACCAAGGGCGGCCGCCCCTGCATCCATAAGGCGCAGGCGGCGACGAACGCCGCCTCGATGCAATGGGCGCGGCGGTGGTGCAGGGCCTCGCGCACCGAGCGGCAGGTATCGCCGTGCGGCTCGAAATTGATCGGGATGGCGTCGATGAAATCCTGCACTTGCGCAGGCGTGGCAAGGCGCGCGAGGCGCGCCGCCTGCGGGCGGCGCAGGCCCAGTTTGAGGCCGAAAGACAAGCGTTGGCGGTAGGTGCGCATGGGAAGGTTTAGATTACCGGAGCCGGCCTTGTCTTCAAACCCCCGAAGACTATCCTGCGAATCATGCCACATCGCCCGAATTTTCGCCGTCTGTTCCGCACTATCCTTTTGCTGGCGCTGGCCGGCGTGACCGGCCTTTTTCTCTGGTATTACATTCGCGACCCGGCGGTTTTCCTGCCGGCGGCACGGCATGATCTCCCTGCCACGATCAACACGCCCGTGATCATGGATGGCCGCCGGGTTGAGCATGTCACGCTCGATGGAGGATCGCTCGGCACCATCGGTTTCGCGGTTAGTTTCCCCGATCCGATGCCGGCCGGGAAATTGCCGGTGCTTTTGGTGCTGGGCGGCCTTGGCGACGGCATCGATAATATCAGCTACATCAAAAACGCCGGCGACAACGTGATGGTCGGCTATGACTGGCCGATCCCGGTGCGCTTTCCGGAAGGCCTGGATTTCGTGCGGCAGGTGCCGGCCTTATACGCGCACGTCATGAGCATTCCGGGACAGGCGGCATCGGTTATCGGCTGGCTGGCGACACAGCCTTGGGCCGACGGCAAGCGCTTCAGTGTTCTCGGCTTTTCGCTCGGCGCGCTGGCGGCGCCCGCCATCGAAAATCTCGCCACACAGGGCGGCCACAAGATCGGCTGGACCATCATCGCCTATGGCGGCGCGCCGCTCGGCGCATTGTTCGCCAATGATCCGCACATGAAGCCGGCATGGCTACGCCATGTCATCGGCCCGGTGATCGATGTATTGCTGCGCCCGGCCGAACCGACCGTAAATCTGCCGCATTTATCGGGTCATTTTCTCGTGCTGGAAGGCAACGACGATCATTTGATGCCGCCGGCGGAGCGTTTCCTTATGCGCGACGCGGTGCCGGCGCCGAAGGACGTTGTGATCTTCGGCGGCCGCCATATGGGCGTCGGGCCCGGCAAGATGAAGTTGCTGGCGGAAATCATCGGCACCAGCCGCGCATGGCTGACGGCGAACGGGGCGGTTAATCGATCCCCGAATTAAAGGTGATTGAGATGGACGGTCATCTAAAGTACGGCGTCATTCCGCAAAATTTTCTATTCTCGCCGCGTTAGCGGCGGGAAAGAAAATTTATGCGGAATCCGATTTGGTTATATCGTGATCGACCAAATCGGATTCCGGATCCATTTTCTTTCAGCGGCTGATGCCGCCGAAGAGAAAATGTTCCGGAATGACGGCCTCTTTAATTAAGTTCGATCTTCAAACGCAAGATAACGCTTTGGTAAGGAATCGGATTCGATAGTCGGGGCATGCCCAAATTACGTTTATCACGCATCGTTCCGCTGATCGTCGCCTGCGCGCTTTTCATGGAACAACTGGACGGTTCGATCATCGCCACGGCGTTGCCGGCGATTGCGCGCGACCTGCGCACCGATCCGTTGCACCTCAACCTCGCGATCACCTCCTATATGTTCAGCCTCGCGGTATTCATTCCGCTTTCCGGCTGGATCGCCGACCGTTTCGGCACCCGCACCGTGTTCCGCGCCGCCATCGTGGTTTTCACGCTGGGCTCGGTTTTGTGCGGCGTGTCGCAAGATTTATGGCAATTGATCGCCGCGCGGATTTTGCAGGGCGCCGGCGGCGCGATGATGGTGCCGGTCGGGCGCTTGGCGATGCTGCGCACGGTGCCGCGCCGCGAATTGGTCAACGCGATGACGTGGCTGACGACGCCGGCTTTGATCGGCCCGGTGCTGGGTCCGCCGCTCGGCGGCTTCATCGTCACTTATGCCTCGTGGCGCTGGATTTTCTACGTCAACGTGCCGATCGGGCTGCTCGGCATCGTGCTGGCCACCGTTTTTATCGAGGATATGCGCGGCGAGAAGCGAGAGCCGCTCGATTGGCGCGGCTTTCTTTTGATGGGCCTGGCGCTGTCGGGACTGGTGTTCAGTTTCGAGACCGTCGGACGGCGGCTGGTGGCCGGCGACGTGGTCGGCGCATTGTTCGCCGGCGGCGCGCTGTGCGTCGGGCTTTATCTTGTGCATATGCGCAACCACGATCATCCGATCGTCGATCTGCGCCTTGTGCGCTTTCAGACCTATCGCATCTCGCTGGCCAGCGGCATGTTGTTTCGCGTCGGCATCGGCGCCTTGCCGTTTTTGCTGCCGATGATGTTGCAGGTCGGCTTCGGCCTGTCGGCGGCGACCTCGGGCCTTATCACCTTCGGCAGCGCGCTCGGCGCCG
>DATKSH010000064.1:0-3751 GCA_035531735.1 Alphaproteobacteria bacterium | reverse complement strand
CCGTGTGAAGGTAATGCTCTCCCGCTGAGCTACGCACCCGCCGCCGGCGGAGGGTCGAAAACCCGCCGGGAAGGCCGTCATTAAGAAGTTTTAGGTTGCGCCTGTCAAGCGTTGCGGCGGCGCTTGGCGGCCTTGAAATCGCCGCAAATATGCGGCTTTTGCGGCGATGCAAAGCGGCGTGGAATCCGATAAGACAGAAGCACCCGGCCGCACTTCGGCTTTTCCGGGCTTTCGTTCGCACCACCGCCACGGTTCCATGAAGCGCGTTTTTCCGTTCCTTTTGGCAACGATCTTTGCGGTTTCTTTCGCGCAGGCCGGCGCGCGCGCCGACGATAACGTCGCCGGGGCCGCAAGCGCCGTTTCTCCCGGCGCGGGCGATAACGATGCGCGCTGGATGCTGACGGAGGAGAACGACAAATTCGCCTCGCCCGACGATCGCCATTACACTCAAGGCATCCGGTTGTCGCGTTTTTCGGCGCCGCTGGCGGCCGGCAGCACATGGGACGAGCCGTTTATCTGGTTATCCGCCAACGCGCCGATTTTCGAGGACGGGAATTTCAAGCGCGAATATGACTGGGCGATTATCGGCCAGAGCATGTTCACGCCGCAGAACACACAGGCGCAAATCCCGCCTTCGACCGACCGGCCTTATGGCGCGTGGCTATATACCGGCGTGAGCCTGTTGCAGGAAACGCGGCACGCGACTCACGACACGCTGGAAAATGCGGAACTGCTGGCCGGCATCGTCGGGCCGGCGGCGCTGGGCGGGCCGGCGCAAAACGACTGGCACCAATTCATCGGCGTCAATTCGGCGCAGGGCTGGACCAACCAGTTGCACAACGAGCCGGGGCTCGCGGCGACGTACGAGCGCAAATGGCGGTTCGAAAAACCGCTCGGCGATTATTTCAGCACCGACGCGATCCCGGAACTGGGCGCGACCGGCGGCAACGTCTTCACCTATGCCGAGGCCGGCGGGCAATTGCGTTTTGGCCATGATCTTGAGGCCGATTACGGATCGAGCCATATAAGGCCTTCGCTGTCGGGCACCGGCTGGTTCGATCCGGCGCGGATGACAGGGCCTTTGGGATGGTATTTGTTCGTCGGCGCGCAGGGCAGGGCGGTCGCGCGCAACATTTTCCTCGACGGTAATACGTTTGTGGATAGCCCCAGCGTGCATAAGCGGATTTTGGTCGCCGATTTCGTCGCCGGCGCCAGCGTTTTCTGGCGCGACGATGTGCGGCTCGATTTCACCGTCGTCCAGCGCACGCCGGAATTTTACGGCCAGCAGGGCACGCCGGACCGGTTCGGCAGCGTTGGGTTGGTGGTGGGGTTTTAGGAGGGGACTTGCCGAAAAACGGGCCGTCGCCTCCACGCCTGACCGAACCTGGCCGCTGCATTCCGTTCAACGAAAGCGGGATTTTCCGGCCTTATCCCGAACCGGAAAGATAATTTCGTTTTTACGATTACGGCCGCGCGACAATTTTCGACAGCGTCAACAAAAGCCATCCGTGCAAGAAATTCGAGATGTATAGCGGGAGCCGGCGGGAAAAATCGCCATCGGAAAAAGGCGATGCGATGAAAGCGACCGACGCAGGGCAAGCGGCCTTGGCCGAAAGCCTGCGTTCGTTGCCGCAAGGCTTGCGCGCCCGCGCGCACGAGCTTCGCCGGCAGGCGAACGCAAGCCATAACGATGAATTGCGGAGAAAAGCGGAGGCCGAGGCGAGTATGCTGGCCCAGAGGGCGGAGCGGATGGAGGGTTTTTTGCAAAATCCCGAAATTGTCGAACCGACCATCAGGCGCCTTGAATCGGGTTTGCGAAGCGGGATTAGCGATGAAGTCCGGCGGCGCAGGCTCGAAATTTTGCTCGCGGATGCCAAACAAGTGGCGCTCGCCATTCAACGACAACGGGAGGCTGTTCGCCCGCGCCGGCCCCGGCGCGCGCGCGGGCCGGGCCCATCCCGGTCATAATCGACCGACCCGGACGCAAGGATTTTATTTAAACGGGGTTCGCCCTAGGATGGCGGCATGCACGCGATTCTCGTCCTCACCGGCATCCTGCTCATCCTGATGCTCGCGGTTCATATTATTTTCCGGGCCATCAAATTCACGTTCACCGTTTTTCTTCTTGGCCTCGCCGTCCTCGCGGTTATTTATGTGTTCCAGCGCTATCTCGGCATCGACCTGATGGCCGTGATTGCGGCGCATGTGTGAGGCCAAGTCTTTGAGAATAGAAACTAAAGTTGCCAAACTCCGATCTTTCCGCATAATGGTTGTCAATGACACACACGTTAAACTACGTCCTCGATAAACTAGGATTCAAAACGGAGTCTTTTTCCAAGATTCAATTTGGGCAAGGCGTCATTGGCAGGACATGGCCCATATTTTTGGCTGCTGTCATAATGCTTGGATTGCTAGGTCTGGAACTCAGCATTCCATGGATGCAATTCATTGCTTTAGTCGCCCTTATTGTATTGCCGTGTTATTATTTGCATAGTGTAATTCGCCACACTGAAAAAAGTCCGGAAACAGCTCTTTTAGAAGGAGCTACTCTTATTGCTTATCGGCAACAAGAGCTGGCTGCCAAAGGTCTTCCTAAGCCTCCGGAAGGGCCATCAGTTACAAATCCAACACCGTCCCAACCGGCACTTAGTGGTGATATGGGGGAAGTGCAATGACGTTTCCCACCCCTCAATACAACCTACTCCTATCAAAACGATACATCCATGTAGGGTTTAATTTTGTAGGACAGCCAATTACGAAAGAATTGGAACCTGTTTTTACAAATATGTCCTTAGATTGGGTTCGATACAGCAGCCATTGTTGGCTTGCTTATACACAAAATGATAATCAAGCGTGGCTTAACGCTCTAAAACCGCACATAGCTGATCCAAATAGCATGCTCATATTAGAAGTAAGGCATCCTCAAATAGTCCAAGGGTGGCTACCACCATGGATTTGGGAGTGGATTAACAAACCACGTGTTTAGGGGGGGCGAGAAAAGTAAGACCGGCAAGAAAGTCTGTGATCGAATTTCCGTTCCTGCTCCGCTCCGCTGGCGCGCAGATTCGCAGGATGCCATCCTTCTCGAAGACCTGGCGGCGACTTACTCTCCCGGGCCTTAAGGCACAGTACCATCAGCGCTGGAGACTTTCACGGCCGAGTTCGGGATGGGATCGGGTGCAGAATCTCCGCAATAACCACCAGGTCGTCGAGAAGGATGAAGGGGCTAGCTGCTAGCTATTAGGTGCTAGGGGCTAGCCAAGGAAAAGTCCGGTCGGAAACTGCAAGGGGAAGGGGATGCCGCGGAAAAAATCCGCTAGCACCTAACACCTAGCCCCTAGCAGCTAACTTCAGATAAGGATCAAGCCGATCGAGCTATTAGTACCGGTAAGCTACAGGCATTACTGCCCTTCCACATCCGGCCTATCAACGTGATGGTCTATCACGGCTCTCAGGGAGTGATGGTTTTGAGGTAAGTTTCACGCTTAGATGCTTTCAGCGTTTATCTCGTCCGCACATAGCTACCCGGCGGTGCCGCTGGCGCGACAACCGGTACACCAGAGGTGCGTCCATCCCGGTCCTCTCGTACTAGGGACAGCTCCTCTCAACACTCCTACACCCACAGCAGATAGGGACCAAACTGTCTCACGACGTTTTGAACCCAGCTCACGTACCACTTTAATCGGCGAACAGCCGAACCCTTGGGACCTTCTCCAGCCCCAGGATGTGATGAGCCGACATCGAGGTGCCA
>DATKSH010000063.1:0-3256 GCA_035531735.1 Alphaproteobacteria bacterium | reverse complement strand
GAGAAAGCGCCGAAGCCGCGCAATTCGACCCGGTTGTTGCGGGCCAAGGCATTGGAGATTTCGTCGAACACGGTGTTGACGATACGCTCGATGTCGCGCTGGAGAAGGTGCGGGTATTTCTCGGCCAGACGCAGGATAAGGTCGGATTTGGTCATGGGCGATGTCCGGAAGGCGCAGCAGGATAGGCTAACCAATTGAGTCGCCTGATAAACTGCCAAAGCCTTGCGGGCAAGTCAAGATCGCCCCGAATCTAACCCTTTGGGAGGCAAGGGGTTTTTAGAGGCTAGGGGCTGGGGACTAGGGGCTAGGGTTAAAAGCGGCAGCGCATAAGCAAATAAGCAAACTTCCTTAGCCCCTAGCCCCTAACTCCTAGCCCCTGATCCCTATTCCTTGCCCTCGTCCTTCTTTTTCTTGATGGCGGCACCGAGGATGTCGCCGAGGCTGGCGCCCGAATCGGAGGAACCGTATTCGGCCATCGCCTGCTTTTCCTCGTCCACTTCGCGGGCCTTGATCGAGAGCGTGACCTTGCGCGCGCCCTTGTCGATGTTGGCGATCTTGGCATCGACCTTTTCGCCGACGGCGAAACGGTCGGGTTTTTGCTCCGAACGCTCGCGGGCGAGGTCGCCGCGCTTGATGAAGCCGGTGAAGCCATTGGTCTCGCCGCCGAGCGTCACCTCGATGCCGTTGTCCTGGATGGCGCTGACGGTGCAGGTGACGACGTCGCCCTTCTTGAAGCCGACCGCGACATTTTCAAAAGGATCGGGGCTCAGTTGCTTGATGCCGAGCGAGATGCGTTCCTTGCCGGCGTCGATGTCGAGGATCTTGACGTTGACGGCCTGGCCTTTTTCATAAGCCTTGATCGCCTCCTCGCCCGGTTTGTCCCATGCGATGTCGGACATATGCACCATGCCGTCGATGTCGCCCGGCAACCCGACGAACAGGCCAAATTCGGTGATGTTGCGAATCTCACCCGACAGCGTGTCGCCTTCCTTGTGGCCGGCCTTGAACTGCTCCCACGGATTTTCCGTGCATTGCTTCAAGCCCAGCGAAATGCGGCGCTTTTGCATGTCGATGTCGAGCACCATCACTTCGACTTCCTGGCTGGTCGAGACGATCTTGCCGGGATGGACGTTCTTCTTGGTCCACGACATTTCGGAAACATGCACGAGGCCCTCGATGCCGGGCTCAAGCTCCACGAACGCGCCGTAATCGGTGATGTTGGTGACGCGGCCCGTGAGCCTTGTCTGCGCCGGGTAGCGCGCCGCGACGCCTTCCCACGGATCGGCTTCCAATTGCTTCATGCCGAGCGAGATGCGCTGGGTTTCGGCGTTGAAGCGGATCACCTGCACGGTCACGGGTTGCCCGATTTGCAGGGTTTCGGAGGGATGGTTGATGCGCTTCCACGCGATGTCGGTGACGTGCAAAAGGCCGTCGACGCCGCCCAAATCGACGAACGCGCCGTAATCGGTGATATTCTTGACGACGCCTTGCAGGATCTGGCCTTCCTTGAGATTGGCGACCAGCTCGGTGCGCGCCTCGGCGCGGCTTTCTTCCAGAACGGCACGGCGCGAGACCACGATGTTGCCGCGCGCGCGGTCCATTTTCAAAATCTGGAACGGTTGCGGCGTGCCCATCAAAGGCGTGATGTCGCGCACCGGGCGAATATCGACCTGCGAGCCGGGCAAAAACGCCTGCGCGCCGTTGAGATCGACCGTAAAGCCGCCCTTGACGCGGCCGAAAATGACGCCGGTCACGCGGGTGCCGTCCTTGAAGGAGGTTTCGAGCACCGTCCAGCTTTCCTCGCGCTTGGCCTTTTCGCGGGATAGCATCGCTTCGCCGTCGCGGTTTTCCATGCGCTCCAGAAACACTTCGACGGTGTCGCCGACCTTAAGGTCCGCCGGCTGGCCGGCGAGGCCGAATTCGCGCATGGGGACGCGGCCTTCGGATTTGAGGCCGACATCGACGAGCGCGAAATCGTTCTCGATCGCCATCACCTTGCCCTTGACCACGCTGCCTTCGAGGCTTTTTTTCGTGCCGAAGGCGGCATCCAGGAGGGCGGCAAACTCGCCGGTCGATTGTGGATTGGCGGGCTGGTCGTGGGACGCGCTTTCGGGCGCGCGCTTCTTGGCGGCGGTACGGGGCATGGGTTGTTTCTCTTTCATGGATTATGCGAGGCGCGGTTTAAACCGGCGCCCGGCCTGCTTTCGCTTTGGCCCGCCTGATCGGCAAGGCCGTTGCATTGATCGGGCGAGGAGCGCCGGCGGAGGCTGAAAGCAGGGCCGCGTGCCGCGTGTCGTTCGTCCGTTGGCCGGCACCATGCCGGCCTATTTCCTCCCCCCTTGAGGGGGAGGATAGAAAATCTTGGCGAATTTCCGCGAAGCGGCAAATTCGCTTAGATTTTCTTGGTGAGGGGGTTAACAATTACCCCCTCTCCTGCGAAAACTAAGGGCTTACTTCGTAAGTCCAAGTTTTCGCTTCCTCCCCCTCAAGGGGGGAGGAAAACCAGCGCCGCCTTAACCGGGTTTCTTCAACCGATCTTCGGCGATGTTCAGCGCTTCGGCATAAGTTTCATCCGCCGTCATGTTCGAGGTGTCGATAATGACGGCGTCTTTGGCCGGCTTGGAAGGGGCTGTGGCGCGCTTTTCGTCGCGTCCGTCGCGTTCCTTCATGTCGGCAAGGACGGCGGCGTAAGTAACATGCTCGCCGCGCGCCTGCAACTCCTTAAAGCGGCGCTCGGCGCGGGCATCGAGGCTGGCGGTGATGTAAAGCTTAACAGGGGCTTCTGGGGCGATGATTGTGCCGATGTCGCGTCCGTCCAGCACCGCGCCCTTTTTGCCGTTCGGCGGCTTCCCGGCAAAATCCCGCTGGAATTTCAACAAGGCTGCGCGCACCCCCGGCACCGCAGCGACCTTGGAAGCTGCCTGCGAGGCCTTGTCGGTGCGCAGCAAGGGCTCGCTTTTGAGCCTTTCGAGATTTTTGTGGCTGAAGGATTTGGCCGCTTCCTCGGCGGCCTTGGCGTCGGCCGGGTCTTTATCCTCCATCAGCACCATCACGCCGACTGCGCGGTAAAGCAGGCCGGTATCGAGATGGGCAAAATCGAAATGCTTCGCGAGTTTCTTCGCAATGGTGCCCTTGCCGCTGGCGGCCGGCCCGTCGATGGCGATGAGGGGAGGGTGGGGCATGAGGGGGGTTATAAAGGCAGAGTGTCCAGATGGCCAGAGTCCGCGCCAAGCAAAGGCGCCATTCCCGGCGAGCG
>DATKSH010000062.1:0-5564 GCA_035531735.1 Alphaproteobacteria bacterium | reverse complement strand
CACCGGCAGGCAATAGAACTGCGGGCGCAAGCCGCCGGCAAATAAATCGTTGCGATCGATCAGTACATGATGCGCGGTAATGGTCGCCGCGAGCTTTCCTTTTTTGCCCTCGGCGGCGACATACTGCACCGCTTCTTTGGTCGTCGCATGCTCGAACACGATTTTGAGTTCGGGCAAATCGCGCCGCAATGGGATCAAAACTTTTTCGATAAAAACCGCTTCGCGGTCGAAAATATCCACTTCGGGATCGGTCACCTCGCCATGGACCAGAAGCGGCATGCCGATTTTCTGCATGCGCTCCAGCACCGGGTAAATTTTGTGCATGTCGGTGACGCCGGACTCGGAATTGGTGGTCGCGCCCGCAGGATAAAGCTTGGATGCTATGACAATGCCGTCCTTATATCCCCGTTCCAAATCCTCGGCGTCGGTCGTATCGGTCAGGTAGATCGTCATCAGCGGCGTGAAGTGCGCGCCGCACGGCAAGGCTTTAAGGATTTCCTCGCGATAGGCGGCGGCCCGCGCCGCTGCCGTCACCGGCGGTTTCAGATTCGGCATGACGATGGCGCGGCCAAATACCTTGGCCGTATAAGGCAATACCGCCTTCAGCATCTCGCCGTCGCGCAGATGCACGTGCCAGTCGTCGGGGCGAATTATTTTCAGCATTCAGGGGCCAGCATTCAGCATTCAGGGCTGGCTTATTTGCTAACATATTACACCAACGGAAAAAAGTGGGTCGGGCCGCTTTCGCGCCAATAATGCGTATGTTATCCAATTATGGACGCTCGATTCCCCTAAATGCTGAATGCTGATCCCTGAATGCTTATCCATCCCCGCACCCCGCCCGGAACGCTCGAACTGCTGCCGCGCGGGCAGATGACCCATCAGCATATGATCGACACGATCCGCAAGGGCTTCGAGCGCTTCGGCTTCGTGCCGGTCGAAACGCCGGTATTCGAGTTGAAGGACGTCCTTCTCACCAAATCCGGCGGTGAAACGGAAAAGCAGGTCTATTTCGTGCAATCGACCGGCGCATTGCAGCAAGGCCACGAAGCCGATCTCGCCCTCCATTTCGATCTCACGGTGCCGTTGGCGCGCTATGTCGCCGAGCATGAGCGCGAATTGGCGTTTCCGTTCCGGCGCTACCAGATCCAGCGCGTCTATCGCGGCGAGCGCGCACAGAAGGGCCGCTTCCGCGAATTTTATCAGTGCGACATCGACGTCATCGGCAAGGACAAGCTCGATCCCGCTTATGACGCCGAAATTCCCGCCATCATCGTGCAAATTTTCGAGCGGCTCGGCATCGGCGATTTTACGATTCATTTTAGCAATCGGAAAATTCTTCTTGGTTTCCTCCTTGCCGTAGGTGTTGATGATGCGGAAAAAAGAACGCTCATCATGCGAGAAGTCGATAAATTCGATAAAATCGGAAAAGAGAAAACTCGCGAGTCCATTATTGCTCAAGGCTTAAACTTTCCGCATGTCGATAACCTGATTGCCCTTCTTGAACACAAAGACAGCAATGATGAGACGTTGCGTGCATTGCGCGCAATGAATGTCCAAAATCAGCTTTTTCAGCAAGGTCTTGCCGAATTAACTCAAATGGTGATGGCGCTCAAGGCCCTCGGTGTACCGGAGAAGCGCGTAAAGCTCGACCTTAAAATCGCCCGCGGCCTCGATTACTACACCGGCACCGTCTATGAAACCTTCATCGACGCGCATCCCGAATTCGGCAGCGTCTGTTCCGGCGGGCGTTACGACGATCTGGCCGGCTATTACACCAAGTCGAAATTGCCGGGCGTCGGCATTTCGATCGGCCTTACGCGGCTTTTCGACCAGTTGCGATCGAACAATCTTTTGCCGCCGGCGCCACACACGACACACATCCTGATCGCGCAACTCGACCCGCAATTGAGCGCCGTTTACCTCGCCCTCGGCGCCGAACTGCGCGCGGCCGGCTTCAACGTCGAAAATTACCTCGAACCGGCCAAGCTGGAGAAGCAGCTTAAATATGCCGACAAATCCGGCATTCCCTTCGCCATCCTGCTGGGCCCCGACGAGCAGGAAAAGAAGTGCGTCATCATCAAGGACCTTGCCGCCAAGGCGCAATCCGACGTGCCGCGCGCGGCGCTGATCGACAGGCTGCGCGCGCTGGTGCCGCGCAAGCCATGAAAAAAGAACCCCGGCCGCGCGCCCGCCCGGCGCGCCCGCAATCTTCCGGCCGCCGTCCGCACACCTCGCACCTGTTATGGATCATCCCGGTGCTGATCGTCCTCGGTTTTGGCATCGTCATCGGCGTCTTCGCCGACAACGAGATGCGCAGCTCGAAGTTGCAGGCCGAATGGCTGTCCACCTACGGCAAGCGCATCCATTTCGCCATGCGGCCCGGCATCAATGACGGGTTGCGCTTTCCGGCCGAAGGCCCTTACAACCGCCGGCTTGGTTACAGCGACATTCCCTCCTTCGAAAAAGCGCTGGCGGCGGCGCATTTCACGGTCGCCGCGCAGGCGCGCGCCTCGCCGGCCTATAACCAATTCATCGCTTACGGCCTCTACCCGGTTTACCGGGCCAAGACCGTCACCGGCCTTACGCTCTACGACCATGACGGCAAGCTGATTTACGCCGCCAGCTATCCGACCCGCGTGTTTCCCGATTTCCGCGCGATCCCGCCGTTGCTGGTCGACACGCTGCTTTACGTCGAAGACCGCGACCTGCTCAAGCCCGGGCCGGCGACCCGCAACCCGGTGGTCGAATGGAAGCGCTTTCTTTACGCCGCCGCCGGGCACATCCTGCAAAAATTCGGCTTGCCGGTCGATGCCGGCGGCGGCAGCACCCTTGCCACCCAAATCGAGAAATTCCGCTATGCGCCGGGCGGCGAGACGCGTGGCGTGCTCGACAAGTTGCGCCAGATCGCCTCGGCCTCCCTGCGCGTTTATCTCGGCGGGCCCGATACAAGCGCGGCGCGCAAGCATATCGTGCTCGATTATCTCAACAGTACGCCTTTGGGCGCACGGCCCGGCTTCGGCGAAATCAACAGCATCGGCGACGGGCTGTGGGCGTGGTTCGGCATCGATTTACCTTACGCCGAAACGGCGCTCAACCTGCCCGACACCGATACCGACAGCCTGCGCGTCAAGGCCCCCGTCTATCGCGCGGCGCTCGGCCTGATCCTCGCCCAGCGGCGGCCGTCTTACTACCTCGCCGCCGACCGCGCGGCGCTTGATGATCTCACCGACGCCACGCTCGACCGCCTCGCCAAGGCCGGCGTGATCTCCGACGCCTTGCGCGACGCCGCCAAGCAGGCGAGTTTCAAATTCCTCCCCACCGCGCCGCCCTTGCCGCAGCCGCCCTTCATCGAGCGCAAGGCGACCGACGCGCTGCGCAATCATTTGCTGGGCATGCTGGGCCTGCATAATCTTTACGAACTCGACCGCATCGACCTCGCCGCCCGCGCCGCGCTCGATCAAACGGCGCAGCAGAAAACCGTCGATTTCCTCAAACGAATGGATAATCGCGGTTTCCTGCAAGCGCACGGCTTTTACGGCTTCCGCCTGCTCAAGCCGAACGACGATGCGGCCAAGGTCAAATGGAGCGTTATCCTTTATCAACGCACGCCGGGCGGCGACGAAGTGCGCGTGCAGTCCGACAACGTGGACGAGCCGTTCGACATGAACGAGGACATGAAGCTCGATCTCGGCTCGACCGCCAAGTTGCGCACACTCGTCACCTATCTGCAAATCATGGCCGGCCTTTATCATCGCTATGCGGACCTCGCGCCGGCCGAGCTTGCCGGCCTCGCCAAGGACGCACCCGACACGCTCACCCAATGGGCGACCGCCTGGCTCGCCGCCCATAAAGGCGCGACGCTGGGCGCGATGCTCGACGCATCCATGGATCGCACTTATTCGGCCAATCCCAATGAGGCCTTCTTCACCGGCGGCGGCATCCACCATTTTGTCAATTTCGAGCATCGCGAGGATGGCCAACGTTACGACCTGCGCAACGCTTTCGCCAATTCGGTCAACTTGGTGTTTATCCGCCTGATGCGCGACATCGTCGATTACATGATCGCGCAAGGCCCGGACGGGAAACAAAAATTGCTCGACGACGCCGATTTGCCCACGCGCCAAACCTATCTTCAGCGTTTCGCCGAGCGCGAGGGCGCCGAATTCCTCAATCATTTCGTCAACCAGTACCAAAACCTGACGCCCGGCCAAGTGCTGGACAAGCTTCTGAGCCACGGGCGCGCCAGCCCCGCCGCGCGCACCGTCGAGTTCCGCGCCGTGCGGCCCAAGGCAAGCTATGGCGACTATGCGGCCTTCATGGCCGCGCATGGCGGCGCGGATCCGTCGCGCCTGCACGAGCTTTATGCCGATTACCCGCCCGGCCGCTACGACCTTTCCGACAGCGCCTATATCGCCGGGCTCAACCCGTTGGAACTATGGCTGGCCGGCTATCTGCAGGAAAACCCCCACGCGACGCGCAGCGCGATCCTCGCCGTCAGCCGGCCGGTGCGCCTTGAAAGCTATGCATGGCTGTTCCGGCCCGGCATCAAGCAGGCGCAAGACCAGCGCATCGGCATCATGCTCGAGGTCGATGCCTTTCGGCGCATCCACATCATGTGGGCGCAACTCGGCTACCCGTTCGATTACCTGGTGCCGAGCCTCGCCACCGCCATCGGCTGCTCGGCCGACCGGCCCGATGCGCTGGCGGCACTGGTCGGCCTGATTCTCAACCACGGCGTGAAGCTGCCGGCGATTCGCTTCGAGTCGTTGCAATTCGCGGCTGGCACGCCTTACCAAACACTTCTCACGCGCGACGGGCCCGGCGCACCGCAAAGACTGCTTGAACCGGCACTCGCGCGTGTTGTAAGACAAGCCTTGCTCGGCCCGGTGCAAGACGGCACCGCGACCGGCGTCAAGGGCGTCTATCGCGATGCGTCGGGCGCGCCGCTGCCGGTGGGCGGCAAGACCGGCACCGGCGATCATCGCTATGACGAGTTTGGTGCCGGCGGCCGGTTGATCTCCTCAAGGGCCATCAGCCGTACCGGCACCTTCGTTTTCTATCTCGGTGACCGTTTCTTCGGCACCATCACCGCCCATGTGGCCGGAGAAGCCGCGGGCAACTACACTTTCTCGAGCGCCATCGCCGTTCATATGCTGAAGGAGCTGGCGCCGATCTTCGAACCGCTCATCGACGGCCCGCCGATGACGGCCCGCAATAACGTTCCAGGAGCCGTGCCGCCATGAAACGTCCTTTGCCTTTTATCCTGTGCCTGTGCCTGTGCCTGTGCATGTGCATGTGCCTATTGCCGCTGGCCGCTTCGCCAGCCGTCGCCGCGGCGCGCCGCGAAGTGGTCAAGCCGCTCGGCAGTTTCGGCGCGTGGAAAGCCTTCGCCTTCCGTCAAAGCGGCCACCCGGTTTGCTATATGACGCTGACGACCGAGCGCCCCGCACGCGGCATGAAGCGCGGGCCGCTCTACCTGATGATCACCGACCGGCCGGGCGAGGGCAGCAAGGACGTCGTTAGCTATGCCGCCGGCTATGCCTTCAAGGGGGGCAGCGACG
>DATKSH010000061.1:0-5749 GCA_035531735.1 Alphaproteobacteria bacterium | reverse complement strand
GCCCCAACGGCGCCGGCAAAACCACCTGCTTTTATCTTTTGACCGGATTGGTGAAACCGGATCTCGGCCTTATCATGATGGACGGCTTCGACATCACGCCGTTGCCGATGTACCGGCGCGCGCGGCTCGGGCTCGGCTATTTGCCGCAGGAAGCCTCGATCTTCCGGGGGCTTTCGGTCGAGGACAATATCCGCGCCGTTTTGGAAGTGATCGAGCCCGATTTCGACACCCGCGAGATGATGCTGAACGAATTGCTGGCCGAATTCGGCATCACCCATTTGCGCCGCGCGCCGGCTTTGGCGCTTTCGGGTGGCGAGCGGCGGCGGGTCGAGATCGCGCGCGCGCTTGCGCTGCAGCCGCATTTCGTCTTGCTCGACGAGCCGTTCGCCGGCATCGATCCCATCGCGCTTGCCGACATCCGCGACCTGGTCGTGCATTTGCGCGACCGCGGCATCGGCGTTTTGGTCACCGATCACAATGTGCGGGCGACGCTGGAGATCGTCGATCGCGCCTATATCATCCATGACGGCAAGGTCTTGATGGAGGGCCCGCCCGAGGAGATCGTCGAGCATGCCGACGTGCGGCGGGTTTATCTCGGCGATGAGTTCAGGATGTGAGGAACGTTGGCGCTTTCAGTGCCACTGCTTCATCGCCTGTAAAACGAATTCTTTTTGGCTATCGGCGTTGAACGTTGCGACGCTATGCCCGCTTCGGCTCTTTGGCGACGGCTGGAATTTCGCGGTTCAAAAACGAGAAAGATTCTTCGAGATGCCGCAAGGTCTGCCGGCGGTTTTGGCCGGACGTTAACGCGTGAATATCCATCGTAAAAACGTGGGCGTCCGCGATACTTCCATCGGCCCATACCTCTCCATGCTTGGTGTAACCGTAACGCGCCCCTTGCTTCCGATGAATGTCCTGCGAGCGTTTGTTATCGGCGCGAATGTAGAGGATGACGCGATCGTAACCTCGATCGAGAGTCCATTGCTGTATCTGTCGATAGGCAGTCCTCGCGATGCCCTGCCGGCGGTAGTGCGGATCGAGCCATATGGCTTCCCATTCGACCTTGCGATCCGCGGGTTCGCCATATTGAGTGACCATCATCACGCCAATGAGATAATCCCTGTCGAATATGCCGAAAATGCAATGCTGCGGCGTTTCCGTGCACCAAAGATACCATTGGCTTTCGCTTAGCCGGGCCTCGCGCTCGTAGGAGTCGCTAAAGTAGCGGCCATCTCCCATCGCCAGAATTTCCTCCCGCAGCATGCGATAAGTTGCGGTATCGTCGGCCGTCAACGGTCGGACGGTTGGCAGGGCCAGAACAGGGCGTGTGGCCAACATTACTTCCTCTTCGATTTGGCGCCCAACGGGGGCGCGGGAAGCTGGTTCGGATTTTGCGCTATTTTCCAGAATGCCTCGAATTGCGCGCGATAGGCGTTTGTGATGGCGGGAAATTTGAGAACCACGATCGTCGGCGCCGGCACGGTCTGGAAATCCATGATCGCCAGCGTTTCGCCGTAGATATAAAACGGCACCGCCTGGAACACGTCCTTGGATATCCAGCGGTATTCGTTGTATTGGGAGGCGAGGAAGTTGGTATCGCCTTCGCAGATGATGGCTCTCACGCTGAGGTTTTTCTTTTCACGCGAAACCTCGGCCATGCGCCCCATATAATCCTGCGAGAATTCGGATTCGAGATAGGTGAGGAATTTTTGCTCGTCGATGCCGAACTGGACGATGGGACCGCCGTGACGGCGCGCATGGTCGTAAACATTATCGAAAAATTGTTGCAGGCCGATTTGGCCAATCAGGATTTCCACCCCCTGCGGCTTCAGCCGTACGCCGGAATTGTCGGTGAATTCGACGCCGTTCTCGTCGAACACGCGCACGATGTCGGCGACGGTGCCTTCGCGCGGCTGGACGATGTCGTCCTCGATCTTGTTGATGGTTTCGCGCGTCAGGCCGGCCTTTTCGGCCAGCGTTACCGCCGACCATTTGAGCAGGCCGCGCGCGGCCCTTATCTGGCGTCCATTGATCATGTTGGGTCTTTAGCACATTATGGTTAATTAAAAAATCTCATCCATTGCCAAGCATCGGTAACAAATTACTGTAAATTATACAATGTCAAAATTATTTTCTCATGTGATATTAATATGAGTAATTATTTATCTCATAATGAGAGTTTGTTATTGCTTTCATCCCGGCCGTCCCCTAAAGTCCATGCAGGATTTGATCGCGGATTCATTTAAAAACGGGAATTGCAACATGCTCAATTTTCACGACCTGGAAACGAAATTCGGCGCCGCGGCGGCTTATCAGTACCTCACCGAGATCGAGAAGGCGGCCGCCATTCCGTCCTGGCAAATGGCCGAGATCGATCCCGAAACGCGCCTTGCCAACGCCCTCGCCGCGCAGGATGTGACGCCCTGCGCCGCCGCGGCCTGAAACGGGGCGCGGCGTGACATCCCTCGATCTGCGCGCGCTTTGCACCGCGCTCGGCTTCACCGCCGTCGTCATGAAGGGCGGGCGCGTCTCATCCAGGGAAGGCGCTTTGCAGGCGGCCGCGTTCGCCCGGCTGATCGAGGATTATTGCCGCACGGCGGCGCCGGAGGCTTTTCATCAGGACGGCATGACCAATTTCGGCGTCGCCCCGCTCGCGCAGGGCGATTTCGATTTTTGAGATACGGGAAAACCGACCTATGCCGCGTCCATCCAGCAAAAAGACCGCTTTCGCCGCCGCGCCTTGGTCCTGCGCCCAGCGCGCGGATGGCGTATGGGAGATCGAGGCCACCAGCCCGGCCAGCGGCCGGCGCGAGGTGATCGCCGAAATTCGCCCGGCCAAGGGCTTGCCGCCGCCGCGCCTCGCCGCCTTTATCGTCGAGGCCGTCAACGACATGCCGAAGCGCGCATGCCTGATCGAGGAAATGCGCCTCGCACTCGAAATGTGCCTCGAATGCGAAGGGCTCGACTGGTCGGCCGAGCACGACGCCGAGATCGTCCTCCGCCACGCCAAGGGTTGAGCGACGCCGTCGGCACCACCCTTAACCATAAATTTCCTTTTTAGTTGCGGGCTTATGCGGTAAACTGCAATCTTCTCGCGGTTTGGCGATTGGGTTTTTAACCGTTTGATTAAGCGATTTGATCGGAATTGTTTGGGAAAGGATCGACGTAGGCTATGGTTAACCGGGATCACGTCACGCTGTTCAAAAACCAGTTCACGCTGCCGAAAACGGGCGCCATCGCCATGATCCAGATTCTGGGACCGGAGCATCTTCCGGGCGTTCTTGCCTTGCAGGACGCCACGCGCCGCGCCTTGCCGGCGGCGCAGAAGAATTTCGTCTTGCCGCAGAGCGCCGACTATTTCGAGCAATTTCTCACGCGCGCGGCGGGTTTGATGATCGGCGTCCTGTGCGACGACGAACTGATCGGCCAGATGGCGGTGATGGGGCCCTTGTCGCTGGATGAGATGGCCAAGAAGCAAGCGGTGACCCGCAACGAGGTCAAATTCCACCATGTCGGATTGATGGACGCGATGGCGGTCGCCAAATCCATGGCCGTGCATCCCGATTACCGCGGCAACGAGATTTCCCAGCATCTGCTGGCCGCCGCGCTGGAAACGCCCTTGGCGCAAAGCGTCGATCATGTGTTCGCGCAAATCTCGGCCGAGAATGCCTTTAGCTGGGATTTGTTTTTGCGCAACGGCTTCGGCATTATCGGCGCCGCCATCGATCCCGGCGACCGGCGGCCGCGCTTCATCCTGCAAAAGCCGGTGCATGGCTTTGTGTTCGAGCGCGGCCCCTCGGCCGACGAGGTCGATCCCGCCGCCGATTTTACCGCCATCGTGCGCCTCACCCAGCGGGAAGGCCTGGTCGGGCGGCTCGACGAGATGGCCGGCGTCGCCGCGCCGCGCCTCGCCTTCCTCGCCACCACCGATGTCAGCGTGCCGTTGCCGCTGGCGGCGGGGCAGGGCGAGTAAATAGCGGCATCGACGACTGACACTATCGTCATGCCCGCGCGCGGCGCGGGCATCCACGTTTTTCTTTCGTTAAGGCGTGGATGGCCGGGACAAGCCCGGCCATGACGTAGTTCTTTGCGACCGGAATAACTTGAGACAGGCAAAAATTTCCCGTTGTTTGCCGCCTGATTCGGGCTCATTTTATTTTCATGCAATTTGAGTGCCAAATTCGGCGCTCGGCAAGCTTCTCTTAACTTTCCCGCGATACCCTAGGCGCATGTCTCTTTCTCAGCGACTCGATCTGCGCCAGACGCAGGCCCTCGTGATGACGCCGCAATTGCAGCAGGCGATCAAGCTGCTGCAAATGTCCAGCCAGGAATTGGGCTCTTTCATCGCCGAGGAGATCGAGAAAAACCCGCTTCTCGAGCGCGCCGGCGACGGGCCCGCGCCCGAAAGCACGCCGGAAAATGAAAACGCCGGCGAGCGCTTCGTGATCGCGCCCTCGGCCTCGGCGCCGGCCGCCGTCGCCAGTTCGCTTGCCGCGCCGGCCGTTGCCGATGCGCGCGGCGCGGAAAACCAGGAAGACCCGTGGACCGGCTATGGCGCGACGGAACAATATGGCCGCGGCGGCTCGTTCGACGAGGACGATTTCAACAAGGCGCGCGAGGTGGCCGAGGGCCCTTCCTTGCGCGAATATCTTCTGGAGCAAATCCATGTCGATTTCGCCGATCCGTCCGAACGTTTGATCGCGGCGGCGTTGGTCGAATTGCTCGACGAGGCCGGGTATTTGCCTTCCGACCTTGAACTGGCGCGCGCGCAACTGGGCGCCACGCCGGAACAGTTCGAATCCGTGATCGTGCGCCTGCAGCAATGCGATCCGCCCGGCATTTTCGCGCGCTCCCTGAAAGAATGCCTTGCCATCCAGTTACGCGAGAAAAACCGCCTCGACCCGGCGATGGCGGCTTTGCTCGATCATCTCGATCTTCTGGCGAAACACGAGCGCGCACGTTTAATGAGATTGTGCGGCGTCGATGCCGAGGATTTGGCCGGTATGATCGCCGAAATCAGGGAATGCGACCCCAAGCCCGCCACCGTTTTCACCGCCGACGTCGCGCCGCCCATCGTGCCGGACGTGATGTTGCGGCCGCAGCCGGGCGCCGGCTGGCTGGTGGAATTGAACAACGGCAACCTGCCGCGCGTGTTGGCCAACGAGCATTATTACGCCGAGGTGCAGGCCTCGGTGCGCAGCAAGTCCGACAAGGATTACCTCAGCGAGCGCTGGCAGCAGGCCAATTGGCTGGTCAAGGCCTTGCATCAGCGCGCGACCACCATTTTGAAAGTCGCGGCCGAGATCGTGCGCCAGCAGGACAAGTTCTTCGTCCACGGCGTGCAGCATTTGAAACCCTTGATCCTGCGCGACATCGCCGAGGCCGTCGAGATGCACGAATCGACCGTCAGCCGCGTGACCCAGCACAAATATATCGCCACGCCGCGCGGCTTGTTCGAATTGAAATATTTTTTCACCACGGCCTTGGCGCGAGCCGATGGCGGCGCGGCGGTGTCGTCCGAATCGGTGCGCGAGCGCATCAAGGCGCTGGTCGAAAACGAGGCCGCCGGCGCGGTTTTGTCCGACGATCGCATTACCGAGATTTTGCGCAAGGACGGCATCGACATCGCCCGCCGCACGGTTGCCAAATATAGGGAGGCCTTGCGGATTCCGTCCTCGGCGCAACGGCGGCGCGAGAAGCGCGGGCGATAGCCACGGCACGCTTACCACCCGTCATATTCCATCAAGGG
>DATKSH010000060.1:0-4184 GCA_035531735.1 Alphaproteobacteria bacterium | reverse complement strand
AAATCCGAAAGGATTTGATCCCGAAGGGATTGGGTTAGGGGCGGGCTTCATCGGCACTCCGATGGATTCGTGCTCTAGCGGGCCATCGGCACGGCCCCTTGCCTCGCGGCTGGACGGCGCGCGCGAAAACCGGCATGATTGCCCCATGTCCGCCGCCTTCCTGATCTTGATGTCGATTGCCATGCTGGCTGTCTTGGCCGTGCTGATGCTCGGCATTTTCAGCATGGCCAAGGGTGGCGAATTCAACAAGAAATACGGCAACAAGCTGATGCGCGCGCGCGTGATTTTGCAGGGCGTGGCGCTGGCGCTTTTCGTCCTCGCGGTGCTGACGCTGAAGAAAAGGTGAATATCTTCGCTGTCCCTTACGGCGTCATTCCGCAAAATTTCCTTTCTTTCGCACCGGCGAAAGAAAGGAAGTTTATGCGGAATCCGATTTGGTATTTACGGCCCGAATAACGCCAACGGATCGCGGGGCCGGTGCCACCGTTAGCGCTTTTTTCATATTTTCCCCGGCATAAAAGATCCCATGAAAATCCTCGTCCCGGTCAAGCGCGTGGTCGATGCCAACATCCGCATCCGCGTCAAGGCGGATCAAACCGGCGTCGAGCTTGCCAATCTCAAAATGGCGATCAACCCGTTCGACGAAATCGCAGTCGAGGAAGCCGTGCGCCTCAAGGAAAAAGGCGTAGCGCAGGAAATCGTCGCCGTGACCCTCGGCCCGCAGGCTTGCGCCGATACGCTGCGCACCGCCATGGCGATGGGGGCCGACCGCGCGATCCACATCGCGACCGACGCCGAGCTTCAGCCGCTCGCCGTCGCCAAAGCCCTCGCCAAAATCGCCGAAAAGGAAAAACCCAAACTTATCATCATGGGCAAGCAGGCGATCGACGACGATTGCAACCAAACCGGGCAAATGCTGGCGGCCCTCCTCGGCTGGCCGCAAGCGACCTTCGCCTCGAAAGTCGAACTGAGCACAACAAACGTCAAAGTCACGCGCGAGATCGACGGCGGGCTCGAAACCCTCGATCTCAAACTGCCGGCAGTGGTAACCACCGATTTGCGCCTAAATGAGCCGCGCTACGCGACCTTGCCCAACATCATGAAAGCCAAGAAAAAGCCGATTGAAAACATAGCGCCCGATTCTTTGGGCATCGACCTCGCGCCGCGCCTTAAAACGCTGAAAACCGAGGAACCACCTGTGCGCAAGGCCGGCATCAAGGTGCCGGATGTCGCGACCTTGGTCGATAAACTGAAGAACGAAGCGAAGGTGATTCCATGAAAATAAGGGGCCGTCATTCCGCAAAATTTTATTTTTCCGCTTTGCGGGAAAATAAAATTTATGCGGAATGACGGGATAGGAGCAGCCCCATGCCCGCCCTCGTCCTCGCCGAACACGATCATCAAAACCTGAAACCGGCCACCCTCAACGCCGTGACGGCGGCACAGAAGTGCGGCAGCCCGGTCGCGGTGCTGGTCGCCGGCTCTAACTGCGACGGCGCGGCCAAGGCCGCCGCATCCATCGACGGCATCGCCGAAGTGCTGCACGCCGACGCCGAGATTTACGCCCATTTCCTCGCCGAAAACATGGGCGCGCTCGTCGCCAAGCTGGCGCCCAATTACACCCACGTCCTCGCGCCGGCCACCAGCTTCGGCAAAAACATCCTGCCGCGCGCGTCGGCCCTCTGCGATTGCGCGCAAATCTCCGACATCATCGCGATAGAGTCCGCCGACACATTCAAGCGCCCGATCTATGCCGGCAACGCCATCGCCACCGTGCAATCTTCGGACAAAATCAAATTCATCACCGTGCGCGCGACCGCGTTCGACCAAGCCAAGCCTTCCGGCGGCAACGCGCCGATCAAGAAAATCGACAGCGCCGGCGCCAGCGGTGCCGCGCAATTCGTCGGCGAGGAAATCGTCAAATCGGAACGGCCGGAATTGACGGCGGCGCGGGTGATTGTCTCCGGCGGCCGCGCGCTCGGCTCCGGCGAGGAATTCAAAAAACTGCTGGAACCGCTGGCCACGAAGCTCAACGCCGCGCTCGGCGCGTCGCGCGCGGCGGTCGATGCCGGCTATGTGCCCAACGATTACCAGGTGGGGCAAACCGGCAAGATCGTCGCCCCCGATCTCTACATCGCTATTGGTATTTCAGGCGCCATCCAGCATCTCGCCGGCATGAAGGACAGCAAGGTGATCGTCGCCATCAACAAGGACGCCGACGCCCCCATCTTCGCCGTCGCCGATTACGGCCTCGTCGGTGACCTATTCCAGATCGTGCCGGAATTGACCGGGGCACTTTAGGCATAAATTCCAGATGGATAAAGGGAACACGCTTGACTTATGGCCCAATTAGGACTAGTCTTAAGACCAGTCTAATACAGAGGAAATAACATGCGTGAAACAGTCAGCAGCTACGACGCCAAAACCAACCTGCCTGCGCTTTTGCGCCGCGCCGAGAAAGGCGAAACCATCGTCATCACCCGCCGTGGCGTGGAAATCGCGCAGATCGGGCCTTCGTCCCGTTTCGAGCAGGAACGGCGCGACAAGGCCTTCGCAAGGTTGATGGACTTGAGGAAAAAAAACAAACCTTCGATGTCCGCCAAGGCCGTCAAGGCCCTGATTCACGAAGGGCATAAGCGGTGACTGCATTTGTCCTCGATTGTTCGGCCACTGCGGGTTTCTGCCTCGGCGACGAGCCGCGCGCTTACTACGCCGATGTTTTCGATCGCCTGCGTCGCGGCGATCAAGCCTTGGTGCCGCCTCTCTGGCATTACGAACTGGCCAATAGCCTGCTCGTCGCCAAAAAGAGGAAGAAAATCATGGCCGATACCATATCGGCGTTCGTCGAGAACATGGGATCGTTCCGCATCAAAACCATCAGCCCGTCATGGGATCATTCCCTACCGTTCATTGAAGATAATATTTATTTCGCCGACGCCCATAATCTCACGGTTTACGACGCGGCCTATTTAATCCTTGCCGTTCAACAAAACGTGGCTTTGGCCACCACCGACCACGCCTTGCGGAAAGCCGCCCACAGCGCCGGCATCGCGGATGCGGTCGCGGCATGAGATCGGCCATGCCGCATGTTCGCCTGATCCTCGGCCTCGATCCCGGTTTGCGCCATACCGGCTGGGGAATCGTGGCGCAGGACGGCAACCGCCTCACCTTCATCGCCGCCGGCCGCGTCAGCCCCGATCCCGAACCGGAAATGGCGGCGCGCCTCTGCCAACTGGCCGACGGCATCGCCGCCGTCATCGCCCAACACCGCCCCAACGAAGCCGCCATCGAGGCAACCTTCGTCAACAACAACGCCGCCTCGGCCTTGAAGCTCGGACAGGCGCGCGGCGCCGCCATGCTGACCTGCGCGCAAAATGGCCTCGCGGTCGCCGAATACGGCGCCAATCTGATCAAGAAATCCGTCACCGGCTACGGCCATGCCGACAAGAACCAGATCAAGGCGATGATCGCCATGCTGCTGCCAGGATCGGGCAAGCTCGCGCCCGACGCCGCCGACGCCCTCGCCGTCGCCATCACCCACGCCCACCATTCAGAGAGCAGATTACGGGTAGCGGGCATCGGATAAGGCTATTTCTTAGCCCCTGTTCCCCGATCCCCGATCCCTGTATTCTGCCCTCCGATGTTGACGGTCCCGACCGAACTGCGCGCAAGCCCGATTCACGGCATCGGCTGTTTTTTGCTGGCGCCGGTCAAAAAAAACGACCTGGTTTGGCGCTTCGATGCGCGCATCGACCGGGCCTATTCGCAGTTCGAAATCGAAAGCCTGCCGGAAATGGTTCGGACTTTGGTGAAAACGTATGGCATCTTTCACGAAGCAAGCGGCCTATGGATGTTGTGCGGCGATAACGCGCGTCATTTCAATCACGCGGACGCGCCCACCACCCTGTCGCTCGGCATCGGTTTCGCCGACGATATTGCGGCCCGCGATCTCGCGGCCGGCGAAGAATTGACCTCGGACTACAAAACCATTTGCGACGTGACCAAGGCGACCGGGAAATTGTGATGATCGGCAAACTATCCGGCACGGTGGAAAGCGTTTCGGGATCGCAGGTGATCCTCGATGTCGGCGGCGTCGGCTATCTCGTCGCCTGCTCGGCCCACAGCCTGCGCCGCATAGGGCCCAAGGGCAGCGCGCTTTCGCTCCTGATCGAAACGCAGGTGCG
>DATKSH010000059.1:0-2604 GCA_035531735.1 Alphaproteobacteria bacterium | reverse complement strand
AATTTGCCCGAAGCCGAAGCCGGCGAAGTGCCGCCCGGCACGGCGCTGTTGCCCTCGACCGATGGGTTCCAGCCTTTTTACGTGGTGCAGCGCCGCGTGCTGGTGTCGGGCGGCATGCTGGTTGATGCGCAACCGTCCTTCGACCAAAACAGCCAGCCGTCGGTCAATTTCCGCTTCGATTCGGTCGGTGGCCGCCGCTTCGGCGAGGCCACGCGCGAGAATGTTGGCCATCGCTTCGCCATTGTGCTCGACGGCAAGGTCATCAGCGCGCCGGTGATCCGCGAGCCGATTTTGGGCGGCAGCGGCGAGATCACCGGCCATTTCACCGTCCAGTCGGCGCAGGATCTGGCTTTATTGCTCCGGGCAGGGGCGTTGCCGGCGCCGATCAAGGTCATGGAGCAACGCACGGTCGGGCCCGGCCTCGGCGCCGATTCGATCAAGGACGGCGAAACCGCAACCCTGATCGGCCTCGCGCTTGTCGTGGTATTCTTCATCTTTTCCTATGGCCTGTTCGGCGTGTTCGCCAACATCTCGCTGTTCTTCAACATGACGCTGATCTTCGCGATCCTGTCGATTTTGCAGGCGACGCTGACGCTGCCCGGCATCGCCGGCATCGTTCTCACCATCGGCACCGCGCTTGACGCCAACGTGCTTGTGTTCGAACGCATCCGCGAGGAACAACGCCTCGGCCGTTCGCCGATCTCGGCCGTCGATGCCGGCTATGGCCGCGCCCTTTCGGCCATCGTCGATGCCAACATGACGACGTTGATCGCCGCCATTTTGCTGTTCATTTTCGGTTCGGGGCCGGTCAAGGGCTTCGCCGTGACACTCTCGATCGGCATCGTCACCTCGATCTTCTCGGCGGTGATGACCGCGCGCCTGATCGTGGTGACATGGCTGCGCCTCACCAAGCCGAAGGCGATACCGATTTAATCCGTTGTCGCGGACAGCAGCAGTTTCAGTGCTTCCCTTACCGCCGCCATCCGCACCTCGTCGCGCTCGCCCTTGAATTGGCATTTATAGTGAAAAACCGCGCCCTTGCGGTCGGCAAGGCCAAGATAAACAAGGCCGACCGGCTTGTCCGAACTACCGCCGCCGGGCCCGGCGATGCCGGTGACCGATACCGCCACATCGGCATGCGAAAATTCCAAGGCACCCTTGGCCATCGCCTCGGCGATTTGCGCGCTGACCGCGCCATAGCTTTCCAGCACATCCGGCATCACGCCCAAGACTTCGATCTTGGCCGCGTTGCTGTAGGACACGAAGCCGCGCTCCAGCACGTCCGACGCGCCGGGAATGTCCGTCAAGGCACCGGCAATCAGCCCGCCGGTGCAGGATTCGGCCGTCACGATCCGGCGCTTTTGCTCCGCATAGCTTTCGATCACCTTGCGGGCGAGATCGTGGATGTCGGCGGGCAGCATGGGGCAGGGCGCGGCCGTCAGGCCGCGCAGGCGTTGGCGGCGGACCCCGCCTGTTCCGCGCTTTGTTCCAGCACCGCCTGACGCCAGAATTTATGGAAATGCGTCACGCGCGCCTCCACCATATCGCCGATCAGGGCCGGCGCGTGCGCGTGAGGGACGCCGAGCTGGAAACGTTCGCAAGCGCTGCGGTCTTCGTTCAGCACCAGAACCGTGAAATCGCGCCATTTTTGCAATAGCGCCGCCTTGATCGGCGCCGGCGGCGGCGATGCCGGGTCGGCAAGCCGCGCGAGGATGTAGGCGTAGCGCAAGCGCGTGAGTCCCGGCGCGAGCGGCGCGTAAATCTGCATGAAGCAGAGATTGCCGCCCGACAGGCCGAGAGTCATGTTGGGAAAAAGCGTGAAATGATCGTAGTGCTCGTATAGCTCGCTGCGTACAATTTTGAGGCGCTTGGCGACGTTGGCCATCTCAAGGCGCGTCTGTGCGCTCATGAATCCGCACTGATAGGAATGCGGCCCGTGCAGGACCGGCCGGCCGGAATTCGGCACCGCATCGACGAACTCGGATTTCCGGTGAACGAAAGGCACATGATAGCCTTCGAGCGTGATTTCGAGCCCGGCCTTCCAGTTGCAGGCCCATTCCTCGGCCTCGACATGGTAAGCTTCGTCGAAATTATCGGTGCAATGCTGCAAGACTGCCGCGTAATCCTGCAAATAATCGACTAGCGGCGGCCCGCCGGGCGCGAGGCGCACGAACACAAACTGCCCGCAGCGCTGTGCTTCCGCGCCGGGAAAATCCTCGCGGCCGGGGCCGGTGTCCCGGCTCACGCGCATATCGTCCGCATCGCCGGTGACGGCAATCGGCAGGCCGGCGATGTCGGTCACCAGGCCCCCCGGTTTTTTTAGATCGTCGACCAAGCCCGCCCATTGCCAGAACGTGCGAAAAAGCGTCGCGCGCTCGCGCGCGAGGAAAGCCGGATCGGTATAGGCCCCCGGAGGCAGGCCGGCATGGAAACAACGGTTCATATTAGGTCTTGATCCAACCCGCGGGACTTGCCTAAATGTGCCAATTCCTTCCGCCGTTGGCAAGGCATTCGCCAAGAGCCCGTAATCATGATCGATTCTTCCATGTCCGCGCCGTTACCGCCCGAGTGGTACTGGAAACCGGAGATTTTCGATCACGAGCG
>DATKSH010000058.1:0-2588 GCA_035531735.1 Alphaproteobacteria bacterium | reverse complement strand
CAAGGCGCAGAAGGACTGACGCTTAAAACGTGTCGGCCGCTGTTTCGCTCACCGGCGTGAAATTGCGCGGTGCATAGTTGAGTAACCGCAAGCCCTCGCTGATATCCCGGATCTGGTCCTTGTTAACAAGGCGAAAAACCGAATCGTCGAACGCGGTTTCCTGCGCGAGGCCGAATTCGGCCAGCGCGTGGAAGCCAGCCTGCAATAAATCGGTCGGCAGCATCAGAAGGTGCGGCTTCCGGCCGAGGCCGGTGAAAATGCGCTCGGCCATCGCGCGGCAGGTCAAAATCTCGCCGCCGGCGATGTTGAGCGCCTTGCCATAGGTCGACGGATTGTCGATCGCGCCCATGATGGCGGCCGCCGCATCGCTGGCGTGCAAGGGCTGGCGCAAGCCGGTGGCGGGTGCGGCCAGCGCATAAAAATGAAAACGCCGCACGAAACGCACGACATAGGCGATGTTGCGGTCGTGCAGGCCGTCATAGATCATCGCCGGTCGCAAGAGGGCGTAATGTACGTTACTGCGCGTGCACCACGTATCGAGCGCTGCGTGCAAGGTTTCGGGATCGGTGGTGATGCCAAGCTGCTTACGCAGCGGATTACGGATCGCGACGGCCAGCGCGATGATCGCCCGCACGCCGATGAAGCGCGGCAAATACTGGATCAAAACCGGTGTCGGCATCAGGCTGACGATGACGGCGTCCTCCGGCGCGATCCAGTTGCGCTCGCGCAACAGGTCCATCTGCCTGAAGCGGAATCCTTCCGGCACTGTCACCGGGCGGCGCGAAATCACGTCGGCGGTAAAGCCTTTTTCGTGCAGGCGCCGCATAAGATAGGGTGCGACCAAGTTGCCGCCGCCGACGATCACAAGGGGAGGGCTTTTGCTCACTTGACTCCGCGCGGGCGAATGTGAAATGGTCCGATAAGGCGTTAGGCGAGAGTTTGACGCTTATTCATTGAAATTCAAGTGTTTTTCTATGCGCCTGTAAAAAGCGCATAAATGTGGCGCAGGACTTTATGGCTCGGCCTTCGGCCTCCTTGCGGCCACAGTCGGAAGCCAGTTTGAGTATTGACGATAAGCAGGCGCAGCATGAGCGGACAAAACTGGACCATCGAGGGCTTGCCGTGGGATCGCTTCGACCCCGCCAAGATCGACCCTTCCATTGTGCCGGTAATCAAGGCCGCGGCGATGGTCGAGCATAACAGCCGCGATTACGCGCGCTATCTCTCCAACATTTTTGCCGACGATCCCTGCTTTCAGGCGCTGGCGCGCGACTGGGCCGAGGAAGAAGTGCAGCACGGCGAGGCGCTGGGCCGCTGGGCCGAGCGCGCCGATCCGTCGTTCGATTTCGAAAAAGCCAGCGCGCGCTACAAGGCCGGCTATCGCATTTCCGTCGACGCGCAAAATTCCATTCGCGGCTCGCGCGCCGGCGAATTGATCGCGCGCTGCATCGTCGAAACCGGCACCAGCTCCTATTACTCGGCGCTCGGCGACGCGGCCGAGGAACCGGTTTTGAAGGCGATTTGCCGGGCCATCGCTGCCGACGAATTCCGCCATTACAAGATGTTCTACAATTGCCTCACGGCCTATCTCGGCCGCGAGTCCCTCAACCGCTTGCAGCGCCTCAAAATCGGCTTGGCCCGCATCGGCGAATCCGAGGACGATGAACTGGCCTATGCCTATTACGCCGCCAACGCGCCGGAAGGCGCCGTCTACGACCACAAGGCCTACAGCGCCAAATACGCAGCCCACGCCTATCGCTTCTATCGCCGGCAGCATGTCGCGCGCGTGGTGGCGATGGTGTTCAAGGCCTGCGGCCTGCGCCCCAGCACCGTCTGGCAAGGCATGGTTAGCCGCGCGGCGTGGCAAGTGCTGAAAATCCGCAACCGCCGCGCGATCCGGCAGGCCGCTTAACCTACCGTACAAGCAAGGATTTTCCTGTCTTAACAGGGGCTTAATCGGGCGCTGTTATCATGGCGGCCGAGGGTTCCGATGCCGGTCGTGCTGCAAAACGAGGTTGCCGAGCTTTTCATCCTGCATGAAAAGTACGTGAAGGGCGCGTCCGGCGGCAAGCGGCTCGACCTCGCCCTGCAAACCGGCCACGAGCTCGATTTCTCGAAACGGATTTTGACCGGCGCCGAATTCGTCGGCGCGACCCTGACGCACGGCGATTTTTCCTATGCCCAGTTGCGGCAAGCCAATTTCTTCGGCGCCACCCTCAACAACGCCACTTTTCTCGAAGCCGATTTGACGCATGCCGATTTGCGCGGCGCCCAAATGCAGGGTGTCAATTTCACCAACGCGATCCTGAACGAAGCCAATCTCGCCGACGGTTCGTTGGTGCGCTGGCAAAGCGGCGAATTCAGCCCGGTGCCGGGGCTCGATTCGCGCCGCCGCCTGTTCGACGCGGTGTTCAAGAATGCGACCGCCCAGCGCGCCAAGTTTTCCAGCGCCCTTGCCCTTTCCACCGATCTCAGCCTTGCCAATTTCAAGGGCGCAAAATTGACCGGCGTCAATTTTATCGGCAGCAATTTGCACGGTGTCACCTTCGAAAACGCCGATTTGCGCGGCTGCAACTTCACCAACACCG
>DATKSH010000057.1:0-4115 GCA_035531735.1 Alphaproteobacteria bacterium | reverse complement strand
TATGGCGCGGCCACCGACCATGCGGCGCTGGCCGGGGAAGCCGAGAAGCTGCGCGCCGCCATTACCGGCTGCACCAATCTCGACAGCCGCGTGGCCGCTCAATTCCCCGGCTGGATCTGGCAGGATCTCGGCACCGTCAAGCTGTCGCAGGTGCCGCCGTGGCTGGCCGACAAGGCGCGCACGCTGCCGGTCGGCAAGCCCAGCGCGGCGATGGCGACCGACAAGGGCGCCCTGATCCTTTTCGTCTGCGCCCGCAAAATGCCGGAGAGCAAGATCAATCGCGAGGCGATCGTCGACCAGATCGGCACCGAGAAGCTGGCCTTGCAGGCGCGCAGCCTGCTGGGCAACCTGCGCCGGCAGGCCTATATCGACGTGCGGCTGACGGGCGTTCAATAACCGATGCCGCGCCCGCTCGCGGACCTGCCGCCCCTGCGCGAGGTGATCGCCCGCCACGGCCTTTTAGCCAAGAAATCGCTCGGCCAGCATTTCCTGCTCGATCTTAATCTCACGCGGCGGATCGCGGCGGCGGCCGGCAATCTTTCAGGCGTGATGGCGATCGAAATCGGACCCGGCCCCGGCGGCCTCACCCGCGCCTTGCTGGAAACCGAGGCGGACAAGGTCGTTGTCATCGAGAAGGATCGGCGCTGCATCGGCGCGCTGGAAGAGTTGGCGGCCAGCGCCGAAGGCCGCCTCAAGATTGTCGAGGGCGATGCGCTTCAAATCGACGTTGCCGCATTGGCCAAAGGGCCGCGGGCGATTGTCGCCAATTTGCCTTACAATATCGGCACCGAATTACTGCTGAAGTGGCTGAAAGACATCGATAGATTCCGTTCCCTTACGCTGATGTTCCAGGCCGAGGTGGCGGCGCGGATCGCGGCGCGGCCGGGCATCAAGGCCTATGGCCGCCTGTCGGTCATCGCCCAGTTTTGTTGCCATGTCGAACAGGTGCTGGAGGTGCCGGCGCGCGCCTTCACGCCGCCGCCGAAGGTCGATTCGGCCGTCGTGCATCTGACGCCCCGCCGGGAGCGGCCCAAGGATCTTCGTTGGGAAGCTATCGAGAAAGTCACCGCCGCCGGTTTCGGCCAGCGCCGCAAGATGCTGCGCTCCAGCCTTAAACCGCTCGGCGGCGAAACATTGCTGCGGCACGCCGGCATCGATCCCGCCTTAAGGGCGGAAAACCTGTCGGTCGGAGATTTCGAAAAACTGGCGCGGCGGATCGCCGCCGGCGATTAACTACGCCTGCCCGCCGGCCAAGCTTATAACGGGACTTGCCAGCATGGCGAAATTCGGCACCTCGCCGGCTTCCAGCTTGATGCGCACCATGTCATCGAGCCGGTGGATGCGGGCGTAGAGCGCGTGGCTGCGTTCCAAAAGACTGCGCAGGCCCGGCGGCATGGTCGCCATGTCGAGCCCTTCATCGTCGGCGCAGTCCTCGCCGCCGAGCGCGTATTGCGGGCCGGCGAATTGCTCCGGCGAAATCTCGCCCGCCAGCAACGCCTTCATCGCCAGCAGCCATGTCATCACCTGAATGAGCCGCGCGGAGACGCGCGTGTGCTGAAAGCCGACCTGCAGGCAGTGCGGCAAGTCGTATTCGCGGCGATCGGCCTGCTCGTGAAAGGCGATGTAGTTGCGGACTTCCATCGTCAGGGCAATGCCCTCGTCGAAGGTGCGGTCGAGCAGATTGGCCGTTTTGTTGGTCTGCATGGAAGCCTCGATCCTTCAGGTTGCGCGCGGCCCGGCATCGCCGGCCGTTCCGGGCGTTTCTTGTCGTTCTCTCTCCTCTTCGTTGGTAGCGCGTTAGTCTTAAAAAGAAGTGTATCAAGGCTTAACGGGGAATTAAGGAGGATTGCCCGGCGTTAAAAATATGATATTCAGAGAGCAGAAGACAGGCATCGGAAGGCAGAAGACGCAACTCACAAGCCCGTAACCGGGATGAGTAAACATCGATAAACCTGATGGTAAACAAAGCTTAACCTTTATTTTTCTGGCTTCTGATACCTGCCTTCTGTCATCTGGGGCGTAGCCAAGCGGTAAGGCAACGGATTTTGATTCCGTCATTCGGAGGTTCGATCCCTCCCGCCCCAACCAGCCATACTTCCAAGGCTGTCCAAGAAAGTCCAAGATAAATCGAATTTTAGGCATTTTATCGGCATTTTTCGTCCATTATCTTCCAGCGAAATTTATTGAAAGCTGCGTAAAAATAGGGTAACAATTCAGGGGTAACAGCAAAGCAGGGATTGAACTACCCCCAAATGGCCCTAACAGATACCGCCATCAGCCGAGTCAAACCGCGAATCAAACCTTTCAAAATGTTTGATGGAGACGGCTTGTTTTTGCTGGTTATGCCCAATGGCAGTAAATGGTGGCGCTTCAAATATCGCTTTGGCGGCAAGGAAAAGTTGCTGTCCTTGGGCGTTTATCCCCAAATCTCTCTGCTGGAAGCGCGCGAACGGCGCGATCAGGAACGCAAGAAATTGGCGCATAACATCGACCCTTCCGCCAACCGCAAGGCGGCCAAGGCCGCATGGAAAGACAGTCAGGCCAACACTTTCGAGACAGTGGCGCGGGAATGGATTGCCAGCAGAACCCCCATATGGACGCCGTCGAATACGGCCAAAACGACCCGGCGGCTGGAAATGGATGCTTTCCCGTGGTTTGGAAAGCGACCGATTGCGGAAATAACCGCTCCTGAACTGCTTGCGGCTCTGCGCCGAACAGAGGCGCGGGGCGCTATTGGCACGGCGCATAGAGCCTTGCAGAATTTTGGGCAGGTGTTTCGCTACGCCATCGCCACGGGCCGCGCCATGCGCGATCCTGCCGCCGATCTGCGCGGCGCGTTGAAGCCCGTCAAGGAAGGGCATTTCGCCGCCATCACCGATCCGAAAGACATAGGCCCCCTGCTCCGCGCCATGTACGAATATCAAGGCAGCGCCATCACCCGCGCGGCCCTGCGCTTGGTTCCTTTGGTTTTCGTTCGCCCCGGCGAATTGCGCCGAGCCGAATGGAAAGAAATCGACTTCGATAACGCAACGTGGAGCATTCCCGCCGAGCGCATGAAGATGAAGCAACCGCACATCGTTCCCTTGTCGCGGCAAGCTATGGAAATTCTGAATGAACTTCACCCCATCACGGGGCGCGGACGCTTTCTGTTTCCAAGCCCCCTGACCAATCAAAGAGCGATGAGCGATAACGCCATCCTCACCGCCATGCGCCGCATGGGCATTCCGAAAGACGAAATGACCGGCCACGGCTTTCGTGCAATGGCCCGCACGGTTTTGGATGAAATTTTGCACGTCAGGCCCGATTACATTGAGCATCAGTTAGCCCACGCCGTGCGCGACCCGAACGGACGCGCCTACAATCGGACAGCCCATCTCGCCGAGCGCAAAAAGATGATGCAGCAATGGGCGGATTATCTGGAAAGGTTGCGCGAAGGCAAAACCAACCGGCAAAGCTAATTTCTTTTGAAACCATAGCGAAAACCCTTGGCTACAAATCTTGTGATTTGAGAGCGATAGCGCCGCCATAGGCAGAACAGCACCAGATCAATCAGCGCACCAGAAATAAAACCGAGAAGCCAAACTATATCGTGACGATGTCCGGCGACATTGCCAAATTTGGCTACAACGTCGGTGCTGGCCAGCACCAATGCCGATTCAATACAGACGGCCACAGGAATCAGCGCCATAACGCCGCTGAGAATATTGCCGAGAACACCTTGAATTGTCGCAAGTTCTTCCGCCGATACAGGCTTGCCGCCCGAATCCAACCGCTCCTGAAATTTTCTGGTTAGTGTTTCCAAATCGTGCAGCATTTTCACCGCGTCGATAATCACCTTGTCCTTGCCGGACGCTTCCTTGACCGTGGCCCAAAGAAAAGCGGCGCGGAGAAGTTCGGCGGGCGTGATCCCGTGTTCCCTACAATATTGCCAACGCTCGGCTTTTTCCTTCTTGCTCAAACGGCAGCTAATTTTCTCGGAAAGCGGATTGACTTTTTTCTTGGGGCCGGGTTTTTGGCGCGCTTTTTTGGCAGGCGCAGAAGCGGTGCCATCAGGTAACGATGCGTCTTTCGTCGAAAGACCGTCCTTCAAATCCGTGCGGCGCAGATCATCCATA